>NZ_JBQSVC010000033.1:0-42609 GCF_052376035.1 Halomonas sp. AOP7-E1-9 | reverse complement strand
AAGCTGATGCACTGCTCCAGCCAATCGTTCGGGACTTTCATCTTCACCGGGCAAAATATGATGCTGAAGTACCTGACACCGATGATCCCGAACTACTGGAAAGAGCAAAACAAGCCACCTCATTTGTCAGCGGCAGAGGTAGCAACCCCTTTAGCAGCCTATCCCAAGATCAACTAGCATTGGTTATTTATGATGATAGCGGCACGTTTACTGCCAATGAGCGACGGGCGGCTTGGCTAGAGGGACGTGCACAAGAAACCGCATGGAAACAGGCGGTTGTTGCTCGAGGCCAGCTGGAGTACAGCCAAACTGGCAAGATGACCGAATTTTTCAAAGAAGTGCTGGGGAATTACAACGAGCTGCCACCTATCATGCAGGCGCAGTATCCCGATTTCTATGCACCACGCCTTGAACACCTGATCGAGATGGACTTCAACTTTATAACCCATCGCGCCGAAGGCAAAGGGGCACCTGAAGATATTTTTGACATACTGATGTCAAGTGAAGACTTCGCCAACCTTGGTAAACGCTTTGCAAACTCAACGATTAGTTGAAAAGAGATAATAGTAAATGCGAGGCAAGCCACACGAGCCTTCATGCCCATGCCTACCGGTAAATATAGATATCGGATTGAAGATAATACAGTGCGAAATTGGTCTATGACTGGGAGTATTCCTACTATTAGCTTTTTTCCTATCCGATGAGCCTTAAGTTATTAATGAAAAGCACCAAACAGATATACTGTTAACCTAGGAAAACAACCATGATCTCAAATACATCGGCTGTTGCCTCAATGCTCAGCAATTTGAATGCGAGCATGAGTCGTGGAACGTTGCTTGACCCTGCAAGATATGAAAACTTCACCATCAAGGTAGGTGAAAAAACAGGGGGTGAAGGTTTACTGGGCGGCGTGCTTAGCCAAAAAGATTATGACACTTTCATGGATATCGTGAAGGATCTCAACGTCAAGGATGCCAGTATTAGCGAGATGTCGACCATGAGTCGTCGCTTGCGTGAGGCTGGCTTAGAGACTCCACAGGGAGTGATTGGTACAAGCCTTGGGCCAGCGGAGTTCTCCTCTCCAATCGGAGGCAATGAAATCAACCGCGATGTTAAGTACAACCAACTTGAGTATCAGCGGCAAACACTACCCAAATATGCTGATTTACCTGCAACGCGGCATATCGCGATTGGCGCAATGAAGCTGGTGGCAGCTATCGCTAATGCATCCCCCATCACCGGCGAAACTGTCTCTTCCCAAGTCTTTGCACAACAGGATTTGGATAGAGCCGTTGCAAAGGGGGATAGCCAAAGCTTTCATGTCGAACTTTCTGAACTTGCCAAGCAACTGTCAGGGCGGGAAGAGAAAGAGATTAAGCTGCCCGAAGAGCTGAAACTGGCCCTTCTTCTTCAAGAATTGGAAGATGCCGAAAAAGCCAAGCGGATTAGTGATAATAATGAGATAGACAATGTTTGAAGAAGCTAACCCGCCCAATTCATCTGGAACAATTAATAACTTCAATAACCGGCGATTTGGCAATGGTGTTAAAGTAACTATTTCTCATCAAGTTAATGGTGGAAGAAATGTTATACAACTTGCAGACAAAATTATAGCTAGCTTCCATTATGCTTATTAAGAACTCATACCAGTCTCCCCGAATACGGAGAGGTTGCATGCCAGAGAGATTGAACGATGAAAGTCGAAGGCCCGATTTCTACATACAATCAAGGAGCTAAGCAAGTATCCGACACCCAGGATGGTATCGGTGTCGTTAAGCGTACCAATGACGTTAGGATGCCCCAGCCTAGCGAAAGCACTAGCGTCTCCCTAAGTGGAAAAGCCTTATTATTGTCACGGCTTTTTCTTACTGAAGACATCACCAGTGAGCCATCTGTACTATCTGGCTCTAAAGGTATGAATGAATACGGGATGATGCTCCCTCATAACTTCCTGACTCAGGATGATCGAAATCTACTGGCAGACATGTATGAGTTTTCTCAGGAACAAGGGGCAGATTTAAAGCACGTGGATCGGCTAGCCTGGGATATCGGACTATATCGCCAACGTAATAATGGCGAAGCGGTAGCAAATTTTAACGATGGCCGTAGCTATGATCTCGAAGGCCGAGTGCGAACCGCCAGCTTTACCGATGAAGATGCGGCTACTGTAGAACACATTCAAAGCAGCGGCGACATTAGCTCTACAAGGTTAGACAAAGGTTTTCTGAATTACATTCTGGATCCTGGCTATGGCTTTACTCACAGCAGTGACTTTGAGTTCCTTGAGCAAATGGTTTCTAGATTTTCAACTAATGGTAACGACACCACCCCACTCGACCCTAAGTTCTCTACCTTTGTGTATAAGGCAAATAACTACGTAATACATACCACGGATGAGCCAGCAGCTGATTTTGTTCGAAATACGTCTAATGCTGAGGAAGAGGCTTCACGCGAAGCACTCGTAGCCGATGCCAAAGCACTCCCTCAGCAGCTTAATAAAAGCCTGCTTGAGGCTTTTATTGGCAAGAACGATGAAAAACCCACAGAACGTAGCTTTATAATGAAAATGTTTGATTGGCTGAAACCACCGGCGAATAAATAACTGTAACTACTGACTATTGAATAGCTTATGAAGGAAACGGTTGAGAAAGAATGGAAGGCAACGGAGATATTGCAGAAGCGCGTTTTAAAACCAGGCCTGCCATCGATTACAGTAAATGAGCGAGCAGCAGCTACCTATGTGCAACGTTCACAGGCGCTAGTATTGGATGCGGAAAATTAAAATAAAATTAGCGGTAGCCAATAAAAAATGACAATATTTACTTAACTTTATAGCTTGCCTGCCGATGCTTTGTGTAGGCATCAAGAAATAGTCGACGTCTTGATCGCTCAACGAGCCGTTTAGTATTGGTGAAAGAAAAATGCTTTGGAAAACCAACGCAACGTGTTTTACCGCGCTAAAGCAGCTCCAATAGAGTGGGAGGCGGCCCTAGTTGCATGGATAGGCTGAGTAACGAGAAGTGGTCCGAGCCTTACCGATACACCGCAACCTTTACGGTCTACTGATCATTGACTGCCCTCGGCCCGGTAAAGCCGAGGGTGCTATTCGTCTATTTATAAGTGGAGACAAATCGTGAAAACATACTCTTATGCCCATGCTAGCAGCCTCTTGAACGTTAATGATCATTATAATGAAAAGGTGCTAGGGCGCGGTACCATGAGCGGCCACTATATAATTAATGGGAGCTATACTGGTTTGCAGGCCGGTGACTCCCCTCTGCTAAAGGGTTCATCCGGGATGGACGGCAGCCTTTCCCTGGCGCGGAGTGACGAAAAAAGCGCCGTGGTCAACCTCTCTTCCATGGCGATGGAGATGTCGAAGATCCTCTCGAAGGAAAATGCAGCAACCGCCTCTCCCGCCGCATTTGACGCTTTCCTGGAAGAAATACATGGGCAACTTCAGGAAATGGTCGGGCAGGAAGCGGGCAAGGTAGCGGAGGTACTGCTGGAGCGCCCGGACAGCTTCGACAAAACCCGGCTTTCTATCGCCGAGCAGGCGGCCAACCACTTGATGTCGAAATTTTATAATAGCGACGAGCCGTACCCGCAAGCATCTTCCGAAAACCCTTTTGCCGAACTGGATAGGCACTCCCTTTCCAAAATAGCCTTTGATGACTCTGGAGACTTTACTTCAGCAGAGCGCCATTTAGCATTTCTACAGATGACGGAAAACGATACTCACTTCAGAAACCAAGCGCATGAATTGTACAGCGACACATATGCTGCGGAAGGTGACTACGGGGGGGGGCTGACTCGCATGGCTAGGCAGGTCGACGCTAAATTGATCTCTGGCATGACAGAGGCGGAGAGAGCCTGGCGCGGCGTATCGGCTGCTTACGAAGAGACTATGCTACCCCAAGCAGCTAATGGGAATCTTGCTGAATTACCGGCCTATACGAATGGCGTTAAAACATCGCCGGACAGTGTTTTCGTCGTCATGGGCGATGAAGACGGGGGCGTGTTGCGCAGTATCGATATCCAAACGCTGATCAAAAACGAAGAAGAAGGCATGAGTCTGTTAAAGATGGCGCTGCGTAATCTTGAGCAGAAAGACTCGCAAGAGCGTTAGTAAGATAAAACAGCCACCATCTATAAAAAAGTAAACAAATAACATGGCGCGCACCAAAACGGGGCGCGCAGTAACCACTTCTTATTTTTTGCACCTAAACTTTCGTAGAAGCAGAATCATTTTGCGTTGAAAAGCGCTGAATTTGGCGTTGTACCCATGTTGGCATCTTCCTTGCTAGCTTTATATGTCATGCCTTTGCATGCATAACAATATTAATCGAGGAAGGGAATTACCATGTTGAACAAGAAACACTGGGTATTACTGGCCTCTGCAGGCGCCATCACACTGACAGGCGCCACTAACGCTAACGCAGCAACACTTGAAGAAACCATTGAACGTGGAGCCGTGCAGTGTGGCGTCAGCGACGGTTTGCCAGGCTTTTCAGCACCCGATGGTGATGGCAACTGGCAAGGGCTGGATGTCGATGTTTGCCGTGCGGTCGCCGCTGCCGTGCTGGGTGATGCGGATGCCGTCAACTACATCTCTCTCAACGCCGTTGAGCGTTTCACTGCGCTGCAGTCTGGCGAAGTCGATTTGCTTTCTCGTAACACGACCTGGACCACCACCCGCGATACCACGCTGGGCCTGAACTTCGCAGGCGTCAACTTCTATGACGGTATCGGCTTTATGGTTAGCCGTGACCTGGGCATCGGCGGTGCTGATGAGCTGGACGGTGCGGCGATCTGTATCCAAACGGGCACCACCACCGAACTTAACGTGGCCGATTACTTCCGCGCCAACGATATGGAATTTGATCCTATCGTATTTGATACCTCAGAGCAGACCGTGGGCGGCTTCCAGGCTGGCCGCTGTGACGTTCTAACCTCGGACACTTCTCAGTTGGCGGCGCTGCGCATTCAGTTAGATGATCCGGATGGCGCCGTTATTCTGCCCGACATCATTTCCAAGGAGCCGCTGGGCCCGGTGGTTCGCCAGGGCGATGACACCTGGTTCAACATCGTGAAATGGTCACTGTTTGCCATGCTCAATGCTGAAGAGTACGGCGTAACCAGCGAAAACGTAGAGGAAATGACCGGCTCCGAAAACCCCGACATCGCCCGCCTGCTTGGCCAGGACGGTAACTACGGTGAAGGCATGGGGCTTGATGCGGATTGGGCTTACAACATTATTAGCCAAGTGGGTAACTACGCCGAAAGCTTTGAGCGCAACGTCGGCATGGACTCGCCGCTTGAGATTGAACGCGGTGCCAACGCGTTATGGAACCAGGGTGGTTTCCAGTACGCACCGCCGATTCGCTAAGCGTCTCGCTTGACCCGGCCCGTCGCGCTTAGCAAATAAGTGCAGGCGGGCCATTTGATTGACCTTCCGTGTAGCGGAGACGCCACCCATGTCCGTAAGACCAAACACTCGCCCCGCTGGCCACAAGCCACCGTTTTGGCGAGACCGTGCCAAGCGCGCGCTTGTGTTCCAGCTGCTTTTAACGGCAGCCGTTATCGTTTTTTTGCTATATATCGTCGGCAATACTCAGGACAACCTATCCGCCCGGGGTATCACCACCGGTTTTGGCTTTTTAAATAACACCGCAGGCTTTGGTATCGTACAAAGCCTGATTGATTACTCCTCTCAGGATACTTACGGCCGCACCTTTTTGGTGGGCTTGCTCAATACGCTATTGGTCGGCGCTTTTGGAGTGGTGGCCGCGACGCTGATTGGCTTTATTGTCGGCATTGCTCGCCTGTCGCCCAACTGGCTACTGGCACGCCTGGCCACCGCCTATATCGAAACTTTCCGCAATATCCCGTTACTGCTACAGATTTTTTTCTGGTACTTCGCCGTGCTGCGCACGCTACCCAGTGCAAGGGACAGCCTCTCGTTTGGCGAGGTTATTTTTCTTAACGTGCGCGGTCTGTATCTGCCTGAGCCGCTTTTTGAGTCAGGCTTTGGGATGATTCCAGCGACCTTTATCGTCGCGATTATCGCCAGTATTGCGCTGTGTGTCTGGAACAAGCGCCGCCAAGAGGCAACCGGTAAGCGAGTCCCTGCCGGGTGGATATCGCTTGCGCTGATTCTGGGTCTGCCACTGCTGATTACGGTCGCCACCGGCGTACCGATCACCTGGGATATTCCGGAACTGCGCGGTTTCAACTTCCGCGGTGGCTTTACCGTGATCCCGGAATTTCTGGCTTTGTGGCTAGCGCTCTCCATCTATACCGCCGCGTTCATTGCTGAAATTGTTCGTTCGGGCATTCAGGCCATTTCCCACGGCCAGACTGAAGCCGCCCAAGCGCTGAGCCTGCCGCGTAACCTGGTGTTGCGCCTGGTAGTCATTCCACAGGCACTGCGGGTCATTATCCCACCACTCACCAGCCAGTACCTGAACCTGATCAAGAACTCTTCGCTTGCCACGGCCATCGGCTACCCCGACCTGGTATCCGTATTTGCGGGCACCACGCTTAATCAAACGGGGCAGGCCATTGAGGTGATCGCCATGACCATGGCGGTGTATCTGACGATCAGCCTGCTGGTTTCCATGTTCATGAACTGGTTCAACGCCCGCGTAGCGTTGGTTGAGCGCTAGGCGCCGGTGAGGATAGCTTTATGATTCATAACCAAACAATGATTGACCAGCGGCCTGCCCCCAGCAATACCTTGGGGCCCGTGGCCTGGCTGCGCACCAACCTGTTCAGCAGCCCGCTCAATACGCTGTTTACGCTGGTGGGGCTGTACGTTCTGTATCTGCTCTTGGTACCGACCATTCAGTGGGCGTTCATCAACGCCGACTGGGTAGGCACCACCCGGGATGACTGCTCGCGAGAGGGCGCCTGTTGGGTGTTCGTTAATGCGCGCTTTACGCAGTTCATCTACGGGCTTTACCCGCGTACCGAAATCTGGCGCGCCAATATTGTGTTTGGCGGCTTTTTTACCCTGATCGCCTGGCTTGCCATTCCACGCCTGCCGTTCAAGCGCTGGGTGGCCGTGTTTGCCTTGGTGGGCTTTCCCATCGCGGCCTACGTGCTTCTTCATGGCGGCTACTTTGACCTGCCACGCGTGCCCACCCACCGCTGGGGCGGTTTGATGCTGACCCTGCTGCTGGCGTCGGTGGGCATGATAGGGGCGCTGCCGATTGGCATCGTACTGGCTCTGGGGCGGCGATCTAACATGCCCATCGTGAAGAGCTTCTGCGTCATCTTCATCGAGTTCTGGCGCGGTGTACCGTTGATTACCGTGCTGTTCATGGCCTCGGTGATGCTGCCGCTGTTTCTGCCCTCTGATATTAGCGTTGACCGCTTGGTGCGGGCGCTGATTGGCCTAACGCTGTTTCAAAGTGCCTACATGGCCGAGGTCATTCGTGGCGGTCTTCAGGCGATCCCCAAGGGCCAGGAGGAAGCCGCCGCGGCACTGGGCATGACCTACTGGAAGCGCATGGGCCTGATCGTTCTTCCCCAAGCGCTGAAGATGATGATTCCAGGCATCGTGAATACGTTTATCTCGCTGTTCAAGGACACCACGCTGGTTATGATCATCGGGCTGTTTGATCTGCTGGGGATTGTGCAGGCGGCGCTTTCCGACTCGAACTGGCTGGGCTTTTCGCTGGAAGGCTACGTGTTTGCCGCCTTTGTGTTCTGGATCTTCTGTTTCAGCATGTCGCGCTATAGCCAGTACCTGGAGCGCAAGCTGAACACCGGCCACAAACGCTAACGCCGCTTTTTCCCAAAAGAATTTGAGCAGGATATAACCATGACACAAGCAGCCACCAACCTCTCTGGCAACAGCATGTCTAACAGTACGTCGGACCTGATGGTCGAAATGCACGGCGTTAACAAGTGGTACGGCGACTTTCACGTACTGCGCGATATTGATTTTGAAGTAAAACGCGGCGAGCGTATCGTTATCTGCGGCCCATCCGGTTCGGGCAAGTCAACGCTGATTCGCTGCATTAATCACCTGGAAGAGCACCAACAGGGCGATATCGTGGTCGGCGGGGTGCCGCTGACCCAGGACGTCAAGCGCATCGAGCAGATACGCCGCAGCGTGGGCATGGTGTTTCAGCACTTCAACCTGTTCCCGCACCTGACAGTGCTGGAAAACTGCTGCATCGCGCCCATGTGGGTGCAGAAGAAGCCGCGCCGGGAAGCTGAAGAGCAGGCCATGCGTTATCTGGAACGCGTACGCATTGCCGAGCAAGCGAAAAAGTACCCCGGCCAGCTTTCCGGTGGTCAGCAACAGCGCGTGGCGATTGCTCGCTCGCTGTGCATGCACCCGGATGTAATGCTGTTTGATGAGCCTACCTCAGCCCTCGACCCCGAGATGATCAAGGAGGTGCTGGACGTCATGGTTGAACTTGCCGAAGAGGGCATGACCATGCTGTGCGTAACGCATGAGATGGGCTTTGCCAAGACCGTCGCCGACCGGGTGATCTTCATGGACCAGGGGCAGATCATTGAAGAGAACGCACCCGAGCCGTTCTTTAACAACCCGCAGTCCGAGCGCACCCAGCTGTTCCTGAGCCAGATTCTGGGGCACTAAGGCATACGGGGGAGGCGCGATCTAAGGCGCGCCCACTTGGGTAATGCTGGCAGGTAACAGAGCAGGCTGCTCACGGTGTTGGGTGAGCGGCCTGCCTTGCAAGGCGGTCAGCAGTATTTGTAGCGGGTCGCCGTGACTAACCACAAGGATGGTTTCTCCCTCGCGCTGCTGCTCCCACTCGTCTATCACCTTCCTCATACGTGCGGCCACGGCGCTCACCGCCTCTACCTGGTGCGCAGTATGGTCAGCCTTCTGGGCATCCAGCGCCCACACTTCCGGATAACGCTCGTCCGAGCCGCCCTCCAACTCACCGAAGAAGCGCTCTCTGAGGCGCTTGTCGGGCGTCATCGTAAGCTGAAAGGCCTTGGCCACGCGGGCGGCGGTTTGAGTAGTGCGCAAAAAATCAGAATGCACCACCTGTGTGGGTACAGGCCAGACCCACCCGTTCACCGCACTCAACAACTGATGCTCGCCGATGGTAGAAAGTCCAAATGCTTCAACACCCCGCTCGGGGCTGCTAATAATCAACGCGTCCTGATTTGCCTGGCTATGGCCGTGGCGCATCAACAGGTAGCGATTACGCCAATGGCTGGGGGCGCAAAGAGAAGTCGTTGGCATAACCTTGTCACAAGCCTCGAAAAACGGATGATTTAACATACCATCGGCATCATACAAGAACGAGATGACAACTTGCCGATGATTGGCGGGACCATTTCAACGGTGCCTGGTTGACCGAATGCCAAACGCTTGCCATGGTTAATACATTCCTAAACGGCATGGAGGACGTTAACCGATGACAACCTATATTGTGGTAGCGGATGCCGCTCGAGCACGCATTTTTACTCGTGACTCTCTTCACCTGAAGGAAAAAGAGAGCCTGGTGCATGCTGAAGGGCGCCTGCATGAGGGTGACTTGATTACTGACAGTGCAGGTGCGGATGTGCATGAATCCATGTCATCTGGCTCGCGCTCGTCTGCCGAAGGGGGGACAGCGCTAAAGCACGAAAACGAGCTGTTTGCCAAAGAAGTGACTCAATGCCTGTATAACGCCCGCGTCAATAACAGTATGGAAAAGCTGATTCTGGTCGCACCGCCCAAGTTTTTGGGTCTACTGCGCGAAAAGCTGGATGCGCCAACTCAAAAACTGGTAACGCACACGCTGTCCAAGGATTTGAGTAAAGCGTCCATTAACGACATTCAGGAGGCGGTTAGCGATATGCGGTAAGTAATTCCCGGCAATTGTGGGATTTCTACTAAAGTAGTGGTCGCTTTTGCCGATAAGCTAACAATTATCAATGTTGTATGCCGCTATGCAGCATACGTCAGCTTATCGACAAAGAGAGCGACCATGTTTTCCTCCCTTCGAGCACGTATTCTTCTGGCTGCCTTGACGGCTATTATTATCGCGCTGGTTATCAACGGCATCGCCAGTTATATGACCGTGAAACATAATAATAATCAGCAAATTACAAATAACCTTAATGCAGTAGTTAAAGGCAATACACAAGCACTTAATGAATGGGTTAGTTCTCGTAGCGGCATGGTATCAGCGCTTTCCGACGCGATAAGCAGTGATGATCCTCTACCGGCGCTGCGTCAGCTGGAAGCATCGGGTGGCTTTATGGCTACCTATATGGCCTTTCCCAATACGCCCACCGCGATTTTTTCAGATGGCTGGCAACCGCCAAGTGATTACGATCCTCGCCAACGCCCTTGGTATCAGCAAGCCGAGAAAGCAGGCAAAACGGTCATAACGCCGCCTTATCTGGATATGATCAGTGGCGAGCTGGTCGTTTCCTTTATCCACCCTTATTACGAGAATAATCGCTTTTTGGGGGTTGTAGGTGCAGATATCAGTATCAATGATGTTGTGGACATTGTGGCCAACATATCACCAACGCCTGCAAGCTTCGGTTTCCTGGTCACCCAGGATGGCACTATTGTGGCCCATCCAGACCGGGAAATGGCCCTTCAGCCTGCCACTACCCTCAGTGATCAGTTAAACATATCCTACCTGCATGAGCTTGCCGCGGCGCCAAGTCCAAAGCCGCTGGTTCTAAACGCTAACGATAAACTGTTGATGAGCCGAGAAGTCGGTAGTAGCAGCGACTGGCAACTCATTGTCGCTCTGGATGAATACGAAGCCACCGCAGGACTACGCGCCATTGCCACCTCTTCCCTCATTATTCTGGTGGTGGTCGCGGTCTTAACAGCCCTCGCTTTTGGTTTGCTGCTGTCGTTACTGCTGCGCCGACTGTTAGTTGTGCGTAACGCTATGGACAACATTGCCTCTGGTGAAGGGGACCTGACCCAACGCCTGCCTGAAGAAGGCAATGATGAAGTCACCCAAATTGCCCGCTATTTCAATCGCTTCGTCGCCAAAATGGACGACGTAATGCTGACCATTCGCGATAGCAGCCAGTCGGTACAGACTGCCGCCAATGAAATTTCCATGGGCGGGCAGGATCTGTCTCGCCGCACCGACAATGCCGCATCCAGCCTGCAACAAAGCTCGGCATCTATTGAAGAGATTACCAGCACCATTGAACACACTGCAGAGGCTGCACAACAGGCCAACCAGCTTTCGATGAATGCCTCTGAAGTGGCCAACAAAGGCGGTCAAGTAGTTGATCAGGTAGTGGCCACCATGGGCGACATCTCGGCAGCGTCGCATAAAATCAGTGATATTGTGTCACTGATGGACGGCATTGCTTTCCAGACCAACTTGCTAGCCCTGAATGCCTCCGTTGAAGCAGCCCGTGCCGGAGAACATGGCCGAGGCTTTGCGGTCGTGGCGGATGAAGTTCGTAAGCTTGCGCAGCGCAGCAGCGATGCGTCCAGCGACATCAGAACGCTGATTGATACCTCACACCAGACGGTCACCAATGGCACCGAACTCGTTCAAAGCGCCGGCGCCACCATGCGTGACATTGTGGAGAGTATTACCCGTGTCACCGATGTGTTGGGTGAGATTGGTGCCGCCACACGCGAGCAGAGCGACGGCATCCATCAGGTCAATATCGCGGTGGCTGAGCTTGATCGCATGACCCAACAAAACGCCGCGATGGTGGAAGAGTCCACTACCGCTGCCGAGCATCTAAAAGAGCAGTCACTCCGCCTTGCCGATGTCGTTGGCGGTTTCACCCTATCAAACGGTTCAGCATCCCAACATGGTCGGCTTATACCGCCCTCTCCCACCCTCGCGTCACGCCATAGTTAATCACGCCATAGCTAATCACGGCATAACCAAGTACTGAGAGCAATAAAAACATGAACTTCAAGTCAGTCCGTACGTTAATTACCCTCCTGGTAGGCGGCTGTATCCTGCTGGTGGTGGCGGCATTGGTGGTCTATTCACTGGTTGCCAATGAGCGCTCTCAGGCGCTGGTAGAAGACCAAACCAAAGAGCTGCTTGAGCGCAACATTGAAGAGCGCCTAACGGCGGTCGCCTCAGCACAGGCCGAGCGTATTCAGGGTCAGTTTGAAAAAACCCTCAAGATTGCCGAAAGCCTGGCCGCCACCAATGCCATGTTGGGCCAGTTGGATGACAACGGCCGACCGGCACTGAACCTCAGCCGCCGCGAAATGTCGCTGCTGGTACGCCAAACGGTGATCACCAATCCCGAAATATTGGATGCCTATATCGGCTGGGAGCCAAACGCCTTTGGTCTGGACGCGCGTTTTGCCGGGCGCGAGGGACTTGGCTATGGTGACGATGGGCGCTTCCGCCCTTGGTGGTATCGCACCGATAACGGTGATTTAGCCGCGCTTCCGTTAAGCGACGCTATGGAGAGTGAGGCTATTCAGGCAAGCGGCGTGCGCAGCGGCGAGTACTATCTATGCCCGCGTGAAACGCTAGCCCCCTGTATCGTTGACCCGGCGCAGTTCGATTACGACGGCAAGCTCACGTTGGTCACCTCGTTCAATGCCCCTATCGTTGTTGATGGAGAGTTTCGTGGCGTTGCAGGCGTTGATTATACGGTCGACTTTATTCAGTCGATACTTAACGAGGCCAACCAAACGCTATACAACGGCGCGGGCGAAATAGCACTTATCGCCTCACAGGGAGGCGTCACGGCCTACACCGGCGATGCCTCCTTGGTTGGAAAATCAGCAAACGAAGCCTTTACCCCCTCCCTACAGGCACATATTCGCAGCGCCCAACAGGGCGACGTGGTCCGTAACGTTGACCAAGCGCAGGGAATGATCGAACTCTATTGGCCCTTTACCATCGGCGGTACTGAAGCGCCCTGGGTATTGATGCTTCGCTTACCTGAGCAAGCCGTGTTTGCTGGCTTAAACAACATGCAGGAGCAGATGCATGAGCAACGCACGGCCTCCATGTTGAGCATGCTGGGCATGGGCCTTGTCATCGCGTTTCTGGGCTTGCTGGCCAGTTGGGTGTTGGGCAGCAGCATTTCTCGCCCGCTGCGAACCCTCGCCGAGCGTATGCGTGACATTGCCTCAGGCGATGGCGACTTAACCCAACGCCTACCAGTGCGTGGACGCAATGAAAGCGCCGAACTTGCCATTCAGTTCAACGCCTTTGCGGTCAAGATCCACGATGTACTGGTGGATGTACGCGCCAGCAGTGAATCCGTTCACCATGCCGCCAGTGAGATTACCCAGGGCGGCCAGGACCTTTCACGGCGCACCGACCAGGCCGCGGCCAGCTTGCAACAAACGTCCTCGGCCATGGAGCAGATCAGCAGCACCGTCGGCCATACCTCCAGTGCCTCCCAGGAAGCCAGCGGGCTTTCTCAAACAGCCTCACAGCTGGCCTCGCGAACCAATTCGGCATTTGAGCAGGTGGTGGTCACAATGGATGACATTCGCACTACCTCGGCTGAAATTCAGGAAATCGTAACCGTGATTGACGGCATCGCCTTTCAGACCAACCTGCTGGCCTTGAACGCGTCGGTAGAAGCGGCGCGTGCGGGTGAACATGGCCGTGGGTTTGCGGTGGTCGCCGATGAAGTCCGCAAACTGGCGTCTCGCAGTAGCGACGCCGCCGCGGATATCCGCCAGCGCATTGATGCCTCAACGGGCAAGGTGGAAAGTGGCACCCAACTGGTCAAGGGTGCTGAAACGGCCATGCATGAGCTGGCGGACAGTGTCACACGCGTCACCCAAATGCTGGCCGAGATAAGCACCGCGGCAAGCGAGCAGAGCGACGGCATCAGCCAGGTCAGCATCGCCGTGACCGACCTGGACCAGATGACCCAGCAAAACGCGGCGCTGGTGGAAGAGTCCACCACGGCTGCCGAGCAGCTCAAGGATCAAGCGGAGCGGCTCTCGGCATTAGTCGGTGGCTTTACGCTTGAAGCCAGCAACGCTTCTTCTCGGCATCAGTTGCCGCCTCCACCCTCTTCGCCCTACTAACCCATCAGCAGCGGCGATAGGTTGTTATATCGCCGCTGCTGTCAGCGACATACGTATCTCAATGCTTATCTGCCGGGGCTTTATATCGGAGCCCCAGCAGTATCATATTGCAGCATTACCCTGCTTGGACTGGCGTGTATCGTCCCTCAAACCCAACCAACAAGCTGCCATCTTAATCAAGACATTAAGGCACTGGCGGCAGCTCAATATCGTCACTGCGTTTAGCGCCTGCGGTCATTTCACGACACAGGCGCAGGAACTCACGCACGCCCGTGGTGAGGTATTTATGGCGGTGCCAGATAAAGGTGAACTGACGCTTTAAATCCAACTCCGGCGTGGGAAGCGGTACCAGGCTTCCCCGCCGGAAGGCATCGCGTAGCGCTAGCCGCGAGACACAACCGATGCCAAGCCCCGACTCTACCGCCCGCTTAATCCCTTCCGTATGCTCCAGCTCCAGCAACGTATTAAACCGGCTGCGCCGGTGGCGTGCGGCGTGCTCTAGTGTCATGCGGGTGCCTGACCCCTCTTCACGCATGATCCAGTCTTCGCGCAGCAGCTGTTCAAGTTCGAGGTGCTCTTTTCCCGCCAGTGGGTGGCGCGGCGAGCAGAAAACACACAGCTCATCCTCAACCCAAGGCTGGCTGATGATCATTTCGTCATCGCACTGGCCTTCGATCAGACCCAGGTCCAGTGAGTGCTGGCGCACGCCCTCAATAATATGGCGCGTATTACGTACCGAAAGGCGCACCCGGCTGCCTGGGTAACGCTGCATAAAATCACTGATCAGAAGCGTTGCCAGGTAGTTGCCAATGGTTAGTGTGGCCCCCACGTCCAGCGCCCCAACGCCTTGCTGGCCACGAAGAAGCTCTTCGATCTCCTCGCCGCGATCAAGCAACGCTACCGCCTTGGGCAACAGTTGAAAGCCCAGCGCATTTAATTTTAACCGCTTTCCCATGCGGTCAAGCAGTTGGCAGTCGAACTGGCGCTCAAGCTCGGCAAGCGCCGTGCTGGTAGCCGATTGAGACATGGCCAGCGCACGCGCCGCTTGCGAGACGCTCTCGTGCTGAGCAACCGCGACAAAGACTTCCAATTGCCGAAGGGTATAGTGCATACAGGGCCTATATCGATTTTAAAGATAAGTGTTATCAATATAATTCGCTTAACAGATATACCACCTTTACTTAGAATTGATGACAACATATTTCATGATTTTTTATTCTTTTAAAGAATATAGATGCTGTGATTTCCTGCCAGCATCGCTATAGGGAGACATTGGTATGAGTAAGTTTGCTCTGGAAGAAGTTCTCAGCGTTCACCACTGGAACGATACCCTGTTTAGCTTCCGCACTACGCGCGAGCGCAGCCTGCGTTTTAAAACCGGCCAGTTTGTCATGATCGGTCTGGAAGTGAACGGCAAACCACTGATGCGTGCTTACTCCATCGCCAGCCCGAACTATGAAGATCACCTTGAGTTTTTCAGCATCAAGGTGCCCGATGGCCCGCTGACCTCACGCTTGCAGCATCTGAAAGTAGGCGATCAAATCATGGTCAGCCGTAAGCCGACCGGTACGCTGGTGTGCGACGACCTGCTGCCGGGCCGCAACCTGTATATGCTCTCGACCGGAACGGGCCTTGCACCGTTTATGAGCCTGATTCAGGACCCGGAAGTCTATGAGCGCTATGAGAAAGTCGTGCTGGTACACGGTGTGCGTGAAGTGTCTGAGCTGGCCTACGCTGATTTTATTACCAAAGAGCTGCCTGCCCACGAGTATCTGGGCGAAGATATTACCAATAAGCTGGTCTATTACCCCACGGTAACCCGTGAAGAGTTCCATACCATGGGCCGCTTAACCGACCATATCCGCAGCGGTAAAATTTTCGAGGATACCGGCCTTCCGCCGATCGACCCGCGCCAGGACCGCGCCATGATTTGTGGCAGCCCTGCGATGCTGGATGACACCAGCGCACTGCTGGATGAGCTGGGGCTAAATATCTCACCGCGCATGGGTGAACCTGGTGACTACGTGATTGAGCGTGCGTTTGTTGAGAAGTGATGGATTGGTGAGTCGTGAAGAGCGAGGTGTGAATAGTCGAACCTGATCGCTGCCCTCTCATACGTCACTCGCTGATAAAAAGCCCTGCGGAGATACTCCGCAGGGCTTTGATTCATGACTTACCCTTCACTGCTCACCCTTCACCCGCTTAAACCGCGTCTTTACCCGTTTCGCCGGTACGGATACGAATAACCTGCTCAAGCGGCATCACAAAGATTTTACCATCGCCGATTTTACCCGTGTTGGCGACCTGGGTAATCGCATCAATTACCTGCTCAACCATATCGTCATCGACAGCGACTTCCAGCTTCACTTTGGGCAGGAAATCCACCACGTACTCAGCTCCACGATAAAGCTCCGTGTGGCCCTTTTGACGACCAAACCCTTTTACTTCTGTGACAGTAATGCCCTGCACGCCGATATCGGAGAGCGATTCGCGTACGTCATCAAGCTTAAACGGCTTGATAATGGCTGAGATCAATTTCATTGAGACATCCTCTAGCTTGGTGGCCATTGTCTTGTCTATTGGGTGCGGCGAAAGCCAGCCACCTCTGGTGCTAAGCATACACCGCTACAGGCGGAGAATAAAAAGGCCTTCCTCGAAAGGAAGGCCATAAGGAGCACGCCAGCTCACTTGCTTAGTATTATGCTTATTTCTTAACGCTAAACTCAGGGTAGGCTTCAAGACCACATTCCGCGATATCCACGCCTTCATACTCTTCTTCTTCGCTCACCCGGATGCCCATGATGGCTTTCAGCACCAGCCAGACCACCAGGCTTGTCAGAAACACCCAACCGAAGATACCCGCAATACCCATCATTTGAGCACTGAAGGACGCGCCATCATTGGTGATAGGCACCGCCAGCACGCCCCAGATACCCGCCACGCCGTGAACGGAAATAGCACCGACCGGATCATCCAGCTTGAGCTTATCAAGCGATACAATCGCTACGACCACAATAGCACCGCCCACCGCACCGATAATGGTGGCACCTAATGCCGTTGGCGAGAGCGGGTCAGCGGTAATCGCCACCAGGCCAGCCAGCGCACCGTTAAGCGCCATGGTCAGGTCCGCTTTACGGAACCACAGTTTGGCCAGGACCAGCGCGGCAATCACACCGCCAGCAGCGGCCGCATTGGTATTGGCAAACACCTGGGCGACGTTGTTGGCCGACTCGATATCCGAGACTTTTAGCTCAGAGCCACCGTTGAAACCGAACCAACCCATCCACAAAATGAACGTACCCAGCGTTGCCAACGGCATGTTGGCACCGGGAATGGCATGGATAGCGCCATCTTTACCGTACTTACCTTTACGCGGCCCCAGAATCAGCACGCCTGCCAGAGCAGCGGCAGCGCCTGCCATGTGAACAATACCCGAGCCAGCATAATCCGAGTAACCCACGCTGCTCAGCCATCCGCCACCCCACGTCCAGTAGCCAGAAACCGGATAGATAAAGGCGGTCATGACCACAGCGAAGGCCAAAAAGGCCCATAGTTTCATGCGCTCAGCGACCGCACCGGAAACAATCGACATGGCAGTAGCCACAAAGACAACCTGGAAGAAGTAATCAGCGCGCATGGAGTAGTACGGCGCATCTTCGCCACCCGCCAGCACTGAATCGACGCTGTTCTCAGTACCCAGCAGAAAGCCCAGGCTTGGCAAGAAGCCGCCTTCGCCGCTGGAGTACATGAGGTGATACCCCACCAGCAGATACATGGTGCAGGCAATCGCAAACAGCGCGATGTTTTTCGTCAGAATTTCAGCGGTGTTTTTAGCGCGCACCATGCCTGCTTCAAGCATGGAGAAGCCTGCGGCCATCCACATGACCAATACACCGCACATCAAGAAGTAAAACGTGTCGAGCGCGTAGCTCAGATCAGCCAGTTCGTTCATTTGTTAGTTCCCCGTTGAACTACGAAGTAGCCCGGTAAGCCCCTGTTTAAACGGCATCAACGCCGCGTTCACCGGTACGAATTCGGATAACATCGTCGAGCGGCGTGACGAATACTTTGCCATCGCCGATTTTTCCACTGTTAGCGGCATTACAAATGGCATCCATCACGCTTTCCAGGCGCGCATCGTCAACCGCTACTTCTACTTTTACCTTGGGCAGAAAATCGACCACGTACTCAGCACCCCGGTAGAGCTCGGTATGCCCTTTCTGACGCCCAAAACCTTTTACCTCTGTCACGGTAATGCCCTGCACGCCGTTGTCGGCCAGTGCTTCGCGGACATCGTCAAGTTTGAATGGCTTAATGATGGCGGTGATGAGTTTCATCCCATATCTCTCCTGCTGGATAAGTCCTGCTAGATAGCTAGCGGCATTGCCGCTGAAAATGGCGATGCTCTACTAATGCGCATACCGTGCCATTAGCTAATTTCTTATTAATTTTTAGTGACTTAACAAAACATAAGGCGCTTTTACGCACACCCTAAGATCGCGAAAGGCGTAGGGCGCAACCGATTGCACCAAAAAAGAACCGACGCGAACGGTTGGCGCACCATGACTGGGCAACGAGATAAACGAATAAATGCACCAATGCCATACGCAATACATGCGTACTGGCGGCGGGTTGCGTATCCTTAAAATAGTGCCCACTTTTAAAGCATCATTATTTAAGGAGAGAACCATGACGCCCCAGGATCGTATTAGCCGTTTGGCACAACAGATTGGCGACCGCTTACAAAATGCGTCACAAGCGCCGGAAGATATTCAGAAAGGCGTTCAACAGGTGGTTCGTGGTGCCTTTGATCGGCTGGAGCTCGTATCGCGGGAAGACTTCGATATCCTGATGGACGTTCTACAGCGCACGCGTTCGCGGGTAGAAGCCCTGGAGAGGCAAGTAGCGCAGTTGGAAGCTACGATGGAAGCGAGTCAGCCTGAGAAGCACCTACCAGTCGCCACTAAGGCCACTGAAAGCGCTCAGCCCAACGCCGATACGGATGCGCCCGCTGCCCCAAAACCGGCTGCCAGCAGCACACTGAACGACGATAAGAAAAGCGATACGTAAGCACAGTGCTGGTAACGCCTGCCGCCACCAAAATGAGAACACCTATCATTGCGTTTTAATCTACTGATGGTAGGATCACGATGATTTACGCGTTCTCTGGATAACCCACGAACCGCTCCTCTTTTCAAGCGTCGCTCTTTTGGGCGGCGTTTTCTCGCTGGGTTGATCACTGGATTACCAAGCCGCAGGGCCCCTATTGATGCCAACCTTTACGTCGTTAACGCCATCGACACTTAGCCAACTGGGCCAAACGTTCGGTATTGATTACCTGTATGCCGGTAAGGGAATTGACGACCCGATTGCCCAAGGCAGCGTGAGTGATTTGCCGCTTTCTTCTGCGCTGCATCTCACCCTCTCCGACCTTGAAGTACGCCAACGCTACGCCTCACGTTCCACACAGACGATACCCTGGTTTCTAAGCGTTGTTATAGAGGGCTGGATTGACATTACCCAAGGCCAGAAGCGGCTAACCATCGGCGCGGGGCAGGGGTTCTGCGTTCACTTTACCCCCCAGGCACCGCTGATTGTTGAACAGCCGGCGCAGCCACAGCTGCGTACTCTCAATATTGCGGTACTGGCCACGATTCCTAACGCGTTGCCTAGCGCGCAAGCACCACAGCTGCATGCCTGGGCGCCACCTTCCACACTTTTTGCTCAACTAAGCGCGACCTGCGAGACGCCACTGGATCACTGGCGGCATTCATTAGTTTGGCAAGGGCTTGCCCTACAGCTTCTTGGGCACGGCTTACCCACGCCGCCTGCCAGGGAGCCTCAATCGGCACGAGGCATGAAGGCCCGTGAACGTGAACAGCTTGCTCAATTGCATACAGAGCTAAGTAATAACCCAATGACCGATTACTGCCTAAGCGACCTGGCTCGTCGCGCAGCGATGAGCCCCAGCAGCTTGCGGCAGAAATTTAGCGCACTTTACGGTTGCTCAATTTTTGATCATCTACGCCAGTGTCGGCTTCAACAAGCCTATAGCTATCTGGAAAAAGGCTATAGCGTTCAACAGACAGCACATACTTGCGGCTACCGTCATGCCACCAATTTTACGACAGCCTTTAAGCGCCTCTTCGGTATCGCGCCCACAGAAGTAATCGGCAAGGCCAGAGCATAAGATGCGCGCCACCAACGCTGGCGTTACGCATAGCTGATTTAGCATATGGCATAGCTCAACAGGCCCTTAAAAAGCAATAATTCTCATTATTACAAACAGTAGAGACTTATTGTCATGTTTATGTGCCCACACCGCTTTTACTATCGTCAACTTGCATTATCCATTGCCTTGGCAGGGGGCTCGGTAACTGTTGCCTATGCCCAACCATCACCGGATGATGCCCAGCAGTTAACGACGGTCACCGTCACTGCTCAGCAGGCGGCTACCAAAGTCGAAACGCCCTTTATCGAGACCCCGCAAAGTGTGTCAACCATTACTCAGCAGCAGATGGAGGAGCGTGGCGTCACCACCGTCCAGCGCGCGACCGACTATACGCCAGGGGTTTACTCCAATCAGGTGGGCGCTTCAAACCGCTTTGACTATTTAGTGCTGCGCGGCTTTTCCGACGGCAGCTTAAGCAACACCTTTCTGGATGGCTTGAAGGTGATGGGCGATGCCAACTCGCACAGCTCGATGCGTATCGACCCGTGGTTTCTGGAAAGCATCGAAGTCGTTCGCGGACCTGCCTCCGTGCTCTATGGCCGCGCTTCCCCGGGCGGCATGGTGGCGCTGAGCAGCAAACGCCCAGCGTTTGAGCAAGGCGGCGAGCTGCGCTTACGGATGGGCAATCACCATCAGCGTAGCGCCGCGTTTGACCTGACCGGGCCGATTGACGAGCAGCAGCGCATAGCATTTCGCTTAACGGGTATTGCCAGCGGTGCGGACACCCAGTTCGGGTCCGCCGAAGAGCAGCGCTACGCCATCGCACCACGCCTGACATGGGACATGACCGACGACACCAGCCTAACGGTTGAAGCCTACCTGCAGGATGAACCTGAAGGCGGCTATCACTCCGGCGTGCCTTATGAAGGTGCCGTAACACCCCGCAATGGGCGTAAAATCAGCAATAATTTCTTTGACGGAGAAGAAGATTACGACGCCTACGAGCGCACCCAGCGTATGTTCGGCTACTCGCTTGAGCACCGCTTTAATGACCAGGTCACTGGCCGTCAGATGCTGCGTTACCTGAATTCGGACGTAGTACTCAATCAGGTATATGGCTTTGGCTGGACATCGCCCACTTCCAATGAGTTAACCCGCTATTACTCCGGCAGCGACGAGTCCCTTGAAGCATGGACCATCGACAATCAGCTTGAAGCTCGATTTGATAGCGCTGCTATGGCGCATACACTGCTCTTTGGCGTGGACTACCAGCAGCGCGAAAACAACGTGTCATGGCCTTCCGGTGCCTTCCAGCCCATTAACGCCTTTGAGCCCGTTTATGGCGATGATCCCGTCGCATTTTATGCCCCTACTCGGGAACAACATAACATTGAACAGACCGGTGTTTATCTACAGGACCAAATTGCGCTTAATAACTGGCGCTTCACGCTGGGCGGACGCTATGACTGGGTAAGCATTGATAACACGAACAAGGATACCGACGCTTCAAGCTCACTAAACGATACTCAGCTTAGCGGCCGTGCGGGCGTGGTGTATCTATTCGATAACGGCGTAGCGCCTTACTTGAGTTACTCCACCGCGTTTACGCCCACAAGCTTTGTGGATGAAAGCGGCGATTTGCTCTCGCCCATGGAAGGCGAGCAGTGGGAAACCGGGGTGAAGTACCAACCCAGCGGTAGCGCCAACCAGTACAGCGCGGCCATTTTCCATATCAGCCAGGAAAACGTAGCCACCAAAGAGCAGCCCTCTGACCCTTACCGCGCCGTGGGTGAAATTGAATCCCAAGGACTTGAGCTGGAAGCCCAGACCCAACTGACCGAAACGCTCTCGCTTCAGGCAGGCTATAGCTTTACCGATATTACCTACGCTAAAAGTAACGACGGCAACCAGGGCAACAATGCGATTTACTCGCCCCGGCACCAGCTACAGGCATGGGGACATTATGAAGCGAACAGCGGCTGGCTAAACGGCGTGGATGTAGGCGTTGGTGTGAGGCATTACGCGGATATCGCCGCAGACCGCGCAAATACCGAAAGCGTACCCGACTACACGCTGGTCGATGCCACCATCGGCTACGACCTCAGCCATGTGGGCGTTAACGACGTCGAAACCCGCCTTAACGTCAACAACGTACTGGATAAATCCTACGTAGCGTCATGCAACTCGCTGGATTACTGCTACTTTGGCGCTGAGCGCGGGATTACAGCAAGCGTTCACTACCGTTTCTAAACACTTAAGAGAGCCGCTGAGCCCCGTCGCCCTGTTTAACCACACGTCGTCGGGGTTTAGCTAACGACAAGCCTGCACGGCGTTGCAAGCAAGAAAGATTATCGTTTAAATAAAGCTCTTCTTTCAAAATGGCTCTTTCTCATGCGCCGTACCGTGACGCTTTTTTTCGCCCGAGCCGCGCTTCTGCTCACCAGCCTGCTAGCATTTACCAGCGCCCATGCCCAGTTTGCCACGGTGGATTGGACCATTGCCGAGACGTTGGTGGCTATCGACGCGCCGATCAGCGGCGTGGCCCAACAGAAGGACTACTACGACTGGGTCGGCGAGCCGCGACTTCCAGAAGGTGTGGCCGACCTTGGGCTGCGCACCCAGCCCAATTTTGAATTGTTGGCCCAGCTGGCTCCCGAGCAGATATTGATCTCGCCGATGTTTGCTGCACTCACGCCTCGTCTGGAGCGCATCGCACCGGTAACCTCCATTCCGCTTTACTCTCCCGGCGCCGATACCTGGCAGGAAATCCAGGCATTAACGCGCCAACTGGGTGAGCTCACCGAGCGACAGCCCCAGGCAGAACAGTTAATTGCCGACACACAGACGCTAATGGCATCACTACGTGAAGCGCAACCTGACACCGCACCGCTATTGATGGTGCAGTTTATGGATGCACGCCATGTGCGGATCTTCGGGGATAACAGCCTTTACAATGCGGTGCTTGAGCAGCTTGGCCTGGACAATGCCTGGGACCAACCCACCAACGCCTGGGGGTTCGCCTTAGCAGGTATCGAAGTGCTTGCCCGCTATTCAGAAGCGACGCTGGTAATTGTTGACCCGGTGCCCATGGGCGTAGAAGAAGAGCTGGCAGAAAGTGGCCTGTGGCAACAGCTGCCCGTTGTGCAAAGCGGCAACTTTTTGCGCCTGCCACCCGTATGGAGCTTTGGCGCACTGCCCTCAGCCCAGCGCTTTGCCCGTGTGTTGGCTACCGCCCTGGATGACTTTTCCCGCCACAACCAGCCCACTCCTTAGAAATGACGTTCGCACTTCGCGTCATATTCCCGCCAAAATCATAACGCTGAAAACCCTGCCTGCTATCAAAGTTTTCTTAGTTGCGTTAAGTTAACCGCTAACGTCAAGTAGAATTAGGAAATAAGCGAGGAAGCGGAATGACCTTAGCCATTGTGGCCACGCGTGCGGGCGTGGGCCTGGATGCACCAGCCGTCCATGTAGAAGTACATCTTGCCAACGGCTTACCGGGGCTTACGCTGGTTGGGTTACCCGAAACAGCAGTCAAGGAAAGTCGTGAACGCGTGCGTAGCGCATTGGTTAATGCCGGGTTTGATTTTCCCAACACCCGGCGCATTACGCTCAACCTGGCGCCTGCGGACCTTCCCAAGGAGGGAGGCCGGTTCGATTTGCCCATCGCACTCGGCATTCTTGCGGCCTCAGGCCAGATTCCAGTAGACGCGCTAGAAGGCATGGAGTGCGCGGGCGAATTGGCGCTGGACGGCAAGCTGCGCGCCGTACCCGGTATGCTTCCTTTCGCGCTGGCAACGCGCCGGGCCGGAAACGCTCTGATCATTCCTCGCGCCTGCGCCGACGAAGCCGCACTAGCCGGTGACTTACCGGTACTACCAGCGGATACGCTTTGGCAGGTCGTTGCTCACCTACTTGGGCAGGAGAAAATCCTGCCCCACCGCCTACCCGCCTCAGTAAAAACCACCACGCCAATGGCCGATTTAGCCGATGTACGCGGCCAGCAACAGGCGCGTCGCGCGCTGGAAGTCGCCGCGGCGGGAGGCCACAATTTATTGTTCGCAGGCCCGCCTGGCACGGGTAAAACCATGCTGGCCAGCCGCCTGCCGGGCATTCTACCGCCGCTTTCAGAAGAAGACGCCTTGGCGGTCGCCGCCGTGCGCTCGGTATGTGGGCTGTCGCTGGATGCTGACTGGGGCAAGCGCCCATTTCGCCAACCGCATCATAGCGCCAGCGCCGCTGCGCTGGTGGGCGGTGGCTCAAAACCCAAACCAGGAGAAATCTCGCTTGCCCATCACGGTGTGCTTTTTTTAGACGAGCTGCCGGAGTTCTCCCGCAACGTGCTAGAAGTTCTGCGCCAGCCACTGGAGACAGGCGAAATACATCTGGCCCGGGCCAGCCACGAACGCCGATACCCGGCTCAGTTTCAATTGGTAGCCGCCATGAATCCTTGCCCTTGTGGGCATTTGGGCGACCCACGCCAGCGTTGCCAATGCACCGCTAGTCAGATTCAGCGCTACCAGGCGCGGCTTTCCGGCCCGCTGTTGGATCGTATTGATCTACAGGTCGAAGTACCTGCGCTTCCGCCCGAGCAGTTGACCGCCCAAACTCAGGGCGAATCATCAGAAGCAGTGCGCGAGCGCGTTATGGCCGCAAGAGAGCGCCAAATGGCGCGCGGCGCACTCAACAGCCAGTTAAGCGGTAAAGCCCTGGAAGCCGCCTGCGCACTTGACGATGAAGAGCGCGCCTGGCTTGCCAGCGTTCTGGAAAAACTCAAGCTCTCCGCCCGCGCCTACCACCGCGTGCTACGCGTAGCGCTGACGCTGGCTGATCTACAGGGCGAGCCCAAGCCCTCCCAAGCACACCTGATCGAGGCCATTGGCTATCGGCAGCTGGATAGGCTGTTGAAGGGTGCTTAATGAAGTGGCTGAGCAGCGTATATAGTTCTCTGAATTAGGCATTGCCTGTCAGGTCATCAAATTATAGGTATGTCATTGCTTACCTGGCAGCGAAAAATCCAGGCACTTCTTATCAATCAACGTTTCCAGTGCTACTACAACAGGGCTTTCAGAAGCGGTAACAAGGATAAGCGGGCAATTGGATGCAATATCTGCCAAGGGGACTGCGACTAAACTGGACGAAATTTCAGCCACACTCTTAGGCAGCACGGCTATGCCAATCCTGGCCATGGCGAAGCAAAGCATGCTTGAAATATCAGGCACCTCTAAAGCATTCGCCAATGATAGCCCGGCACTCTCTGACAAGCATTCGATCTGACGTCGAAGAAAGGTTTGCTGGGTGGCAGGTTGTAAAAGTAATCGCTCGTTACTCAAGTCTTTAAGAAAGAGTCGATGGGTTTGGGCAAGATGGTGGTCTGGATGGATGAGGACATAAAGTGGCTCTTCTCCCAAGAGATGTTTTCTCAAGCCCTTGGTAGCCGTTTCAGGTATATCTGCTCTTAAAACAGCCGCATCCAGATGGCCCGAACGCAGCGAGGAAAGGTGGTCAAGCGCATTTCCGTAATGAAGCTGAAGTGTAAGATGAGGCCTTTTTTCAAGCACTGTGGCCAGCGCGGAGGTAAACACTGGCGAAAAAATAGCGCTCGCAGAGTAACCTATGTGGAGAGAACCGGCTTCACCGGCATCAGCTTGTCGAACAAGGCTCAGGCTTTGCCTTGCCGATGATAAAAGATTAATCGCCTCTATCAAGAAAACCTCACCTGCACGCGTTAGCTGTACCCCATGCGTATTTCTTAAAAATAGCTTTACATCTAGCACCTCTTCTAAATTTTTTATTGTTTGACTAAGTGGCGACTGAGTTATGTGTAAACGCTCGGCCGCCCGTCTAAAGTTAAGCTCCTCTGCTACTGCCACAAAATAACGTAACTGTTTAAGCTCAAACATAAAACCACTCACCGTGAGATAAAAAAAGACATTCCATCTAAACAAAAACTTATATAGCTTAATAGAACTTCTAAACAGAGCTTTAAATTATGCGCATTTTTATAACATTAGCATCATTTAGCGCATTCTTTAACTTATACCAAACTCAAGCTATTTATCCTTGGCTGGCAGCTCGATATGCTGTAGAAATATCCCAAGCGGGATGGCTAAGCATGGCTAGTCTCTTTGGCATGATGCTATGCGCCCCCTTTGCCAGCAAACTAACCTATAAGTTGCCTCCCAGAAAAACAATCATCTTTGGACTCTATACATTAATAACCCTTAATGCATGTATAGCTATAAGTACAACGCTGGAAACTCTTTTTCTCATACGCTTTTTCCAAGGTATCATATTGCCCTGCATCCTGACGTCTGGAATGACGATAATAGGTCAGGCGCAATGTAAGGAAAGGCGCACTAAGTGGATTGGCTGCTATGTTACTGGAACAATCATGGGCAGCACATTGAGCCGATTTTATCCTGCCTTCGCTATCGACACTATGGGCTGGCAGTGGGGCTTTATATCCTGTGCAGGGCTACTACTTTTAGCCTTGCTCATCATGGCGCATGAAAAACACGTTAACACCATTACCGCAACGACTAACAATGATGACGAAAAAATATTTTATTTAACACAACTTAGGCACGCACTGTCTGATAAAACGCTTATAATGATCTACAGCATAGGCTTCGGGATTTTATTTACACAAAGCTCGGTCTTTACTGCTTTAGGCATCGCACTATCTTATCCCCCCTACAGTAAAACGGCTGGAGAAATAGGGCTTATCTATCTAGCCTGTTTACCTGCAATAATTGCAGTTATCACCGTACCAACGATGTATACATCTAAGAACGAGACGCTGCTCTTTATAATTTTACTGGCATTGCTTTGGGGTTCTATGCTTCTAATGACGAAGAATTATTACCTGGTCATTTTTAGTGTACTTCTCTTCTCAATAGCTACCTATCTATTGCAAGCTTTAACGACGGCAATGCTAAGCCAAGTGCGTAAAGTACCGGTCAACTTTGCCAGCGGTGTATACCTTTTCTTTTACTACGGAGGAGGAGCGCTAGGGGCAATATGTTCCGCGACGCTTTATAGCGCCGGGGGCTGGGCGGGGGTAACAATCGCTATTATGATGGTTCACGCCTTAATATTGGCACTATTACTATGGTTAACAGCCGCTTTCAATAAAAAGAAGCCCTGCACCATATCGCATTAATATCCGTTCAAACAATATCAGTCGAGTATAGGAATACACGGGCAATGTAGCACAGATGGGAGCCTGGCGTGACGCAACGGCCCCACGCCAGGCCCCGCCATCAAAGTGCCCCTTAAGGCGCTTCGCGATGCAGTTTTAACGACGCGTACACGCCAGCATATCCACCAGCCGCTGGCAGAGCGCATCCAGTTTTTTGCTATTGGCTTCTTCGATAAACGTGCCCGCTTCATCAAAAGCGGTGTGCGCTTTGGAGAGCGACATGGGCTGGGGCAGTACGATCAAGCCTAGATTGGCGAGCAACTGTTGGGCCAGCGGCATCGCACGAATGCCGCCTAACCCACCAGGCGAGGCCGACACCAGCGCAGCCCACTTGCCTGAATAAAGTGCCAGGCCCGGCGTGTCTTCATAAGGGCGAGACAGCCAGTCCAGCGTGTTCTTCAAAAGCGGGGTGATAAAGCCGTTGTATTCCGGCGAGGCGATAAACAGCGCTTGGTGATCAGCCAGCAGTTCGCGCAGTTTAAGCACGTTCTCCGGAACGCCTTGGGTTTCAATATCTTCATCAAACAGAGGGCACGGGTAGTCTTTCAAATCCACAAACGTGGCCACGCCGCCCAATGCCTCAATGCGCTTGGCAACCAGCCGCGCCAACTGTTTGTTGTGTGAATCCTGGCGGCTGCTTCCAGCAAATACTAATACCTTGGGTACTACGCTCATTCGATTGGGCTCCTTAGTAACAGGCTATTTAGGGTTCGACAGGCTCATGCGGCCCGCCAGGCATCTGGTCAATAAACGTGTTGATAGCGCTAAACAAGGCCTCGCGAATCGGCTCTGCTTCGTTAACTAAATGGTGGCGTGCTTCCGGATGGTAGTGAATCTCGGCAGCGGTAAATTTTTGTGCTAAAACGGTCAGGTTCCACTGCCAATCAACCGTTAAATCCTGCTCACCCTGCAAAATCAATGTTGGCACGTCGACAGACTCAAGCGCTAGCAGGCGTGGCATCCAGCGCCGCATGGCACTTACCCACGCCACACTTAAGCGCTCGGGCTGCAGTGGGTCGTGATCACGCAGAAATTCGGTAAACGCTTCGTCGGTTGAGTTGGGCCGAAATTTACGCGGAATATCCTTTAAGAACGGGCTAGCGATAAGGTGCATCCAACTCGCCTGAGTCCACCGCCAAGGGCGTACCAACGGCGCGAGCAGCACTAGGCCATCCCAACCGGCCTCTTCGCGCCGGGTGAGCGCGTCGGTTGCAAGAATCGCACCCCCGGTACTCTGCCCAACACCCAACCACGGCCTGGGAGCTATGCCTAGCGTGATCAGGGTGTTTTGCATGTAGGTAAGGCAGTGCTGATAGTCGTCAAAATCTTCAATTTCTGCGCGCGGGCCGCTCGAAAGCCCATGACCCGGCAGGTCCCATAGCACTACCCGCCAGCCCTTGGCCAACAGGTGCGTTAACAGGTGACGATAAAGGCCTAAATGGTCAAAGTAGCCGTGCACCACAAAGGCTGTGCCTGATGGATTGGGTGGGCTCCATACCTGGCACCACAAGGCAAAGCGGCCGGTATCGATAAAGCCTGCATGTACCTCATCGGTGCTTTCAAAGAGTGCTTCCAGACCATAATGCAGAAAATAGCCCTTCACGACGTCCCACAGCGCTTCACCCGGCACTAATCGGGAAAAGACTGATTCGCCTGCCGTTTGCCGAAACAAACTTTCCATCTGTTGGAAATCCTGCATCCAAACCTCTCTATGAGCGCCCTGTTTTCTTATCATTTGGTCGAGCATTGTGCCGCTTTAACGTCTACGCTGTTTACATGCCTGCACAGTTGTGGAAGTATTTTCCATAAATGTATTTTGCGCTTATTTTACTCTGGCCGTGGCCATTCACCACCCACGGGCACCTTCACAGGAGAAACCCCATGAGCGAGCGTATCACGCGCCACCGTTTGCAGGTGGCCACCGAGCTGGACCGCTTTATTAACGAGCAGGCACTACCTGGCACGGGCGTTGATGAAAGCGCCTTCTGGGCCGGTGTCGATGCCCTGTTCCATGATCTGACCCCAAAAAATAAACAATTGCTAGCAGAGCGTGATGCGCTGCAAGAAAAAATTGATGCATGGCATCGTGAGAACCCCGGCCCCGTTAGCGACATGCCAGCCTACCGGGCGTTTTTGAAAGAGATCGGCTACCTGGCCGACCTGCCTTCCAACGTAAAAGCGACCACCGCCAATGTCGACCGCGAAGTTGCCATACAGGCAGGTCCACAGTTGGTGGTGCCGGTAAGTAACGCCCGCTATGCCCTGAATGCGGCGAATGCGCGCTGGGGCAGTCTTTATGACGCGCTCTACGGCACCGACGCTATTTCCGAGGAAGACGGCGCGGAAAAAGGCACACGCTTTAACCCCAAGCGCGGCGCTAAAGTCATTGCCTATGCGCGAGGCGTTCTGGACCGTGCGGCGCCCTTGGCCACCGGTTCCCACCGCGACGCAGTTAAATACGCGATTCGTGACGGTCATTTGGTCGTTACGCTGGAAGGCGGCCGGGAAACAGGCCTAAAAGATTCCGGCAAGCTGATTGGCTTTACCGGTGAAACGTCCGCTCCTGAGACGATTCTGCTAGCCAATAATGGCCTGCACCTGGAAATCCAGATCGATGCCAGTCACGCCATTGGCAAAACTGACCCGGCGGGCGTAAAAGACGTCGTCGTTGAAGCCGCGCTCACCACCATTATGGACTGCGAAGACTCCGTGGCTGCCGTGGATGCCGAAGACAAGGTAGGCGTTTATAGCAACTGGCTCGGCCTGATGAAGGGCGATCTGGAAGAGAACATCGACAAGGGCGGTAAAACCTTCGCCCGTAAGCTGCACGCTGACCGCACCTGGAACACCACCGAAGGCGGCAAGGTGACCCTACCCGGCCGTTCGCTGATGTTTGTGCGTAATGTGGGCCATTTGATGACCACGCCCGCGATTCTGGATGAGGAGGGCAACGAGTTGCCGGAAGGTATTCTCGATGCCGTGGTTACCTCGCTGCTGGCCCTGCACGATCTTAAAAAAGATGCCGACCAGCCGCGTAACTCGCGCACCGGATCGGTGTATATCGTCAAGCCGAAGATGCACGGTCCTGCCGAGGCTGCATTTGCCAACGAACTGTTTGGCCGCGTAGAAGATATCCTTGGCATGAGCCGCGACACCCTAAAGATGGGCATCATGGACGAAGAGCGCCGCACCACGGTCAACCTCAAGGCGTGTATTGCCGAGGCCTCTTCACGCGTGGCGTTCATCAACACCGGCTTCCTGGACCGCACCGGCGATGAGATGCACACCGCCATGGAAGCAGGCCCCATGGTCCGCAAGGGCGACATGAAATCCGCCGCGTGGATTACCGCCTACGAGAAGAGCAACGTACAAGTAGGCCTTGCTTGCGGTCTACGCGGTCGCGCCCAGATCGGTAAAGGCATGTGGGCTATGCCCGATTTAATGCACAACATGCTGGAACAGAAAATCGGCCATCCAAAAGCCGGTGCCAACACCGCTTGGGTACCTTCACCCACGGCCGCTACCCTACATGCGTTGCACTATCATCAGGTAAATGTCACCGACGTTCAGCGCGAGCTTGAAGCGCTGGGCGAGCCCGACTTCCTGGACGACTTACTCAGCGTCCCAGTGGCGGAAAACCCTAACTGGTCAGATGACGAGATTCAGCAAGAGCTGGATAACAACTGCCAAGGCATTCTGGGTTACGTGGTACGCTGGGTAGAGCACGGCGTGGGCTGCTCCAAAGTGCCGGATATTCACGATGTAGGCCTGATGGAAGACCGCGCCACGCTGCGTATTTCCAGCCAGCATATTGCCAACTGGCTGCATCACGGCATTGTCGATGCGCCGCGCGTAGAGGAAACCCTCAAACGCATGGCGAAAGTGGTCGATGAGCAAAACGCAGGCGACCCCACTTACACCGCGATGAGCAGTCACTTTGAGGACTCCACCGCGTTCAAGGCAGCATCGGATTTAATTTTCAAAGGCCGCGTACAGCCGTCGGGCTACACCGAGCCGCTCCTTCACGAGTGGCGCCAGGTGCATAAAGCGAAGTAAATTCGTTTTATGGTACAACTAGCCCTAAGGCATATGCCTTGGGGCTTTTTTATGAAGGACAACAACAATGACCATCATGACTGTCGAACAGATCGAGCACTTTCTGGATGAGGTGTTTCCCCAGCGAATGGGCAGAGTTGAAAGCGTAGGCGAGATGTGTGCCACGATGCGCTTAAAGGTAGGTTATGAACACCTGCGCCCCGGCCCCCGAGTAAGCGGCCCTACGATGATGGGCTTTGCCGATGTGGCGCTGTATGTGGCGATCCTTGCTCAAATCGGCCCTGAACCCATGGCGGTGACCAGCGACTTAAACTGTCACTTCCTGCGCGCAGCTTCAGGCGAACACGACATTATCGCCCACGCTAAACTGATCAAGCTGGGCCGCCGTTTAGCGGTGGGTGAAGTGCAGATATTCTCCGCAGCCGATGAACGCCGCCCAGTTGTGCACGTCACCGCAAGCTATGCCTTGCCCGCTACGTAGCAGCCGACAAACGGGGTAAGCAGCGATCGTAGAGAATAGCTTGCAAAAAAACGCCCCGGGCCCTGGCTATCAAGAAGCCAGGGCCCGGGGCGTTTTGGCGGCTAGAACGCTTAGTAAGCGGCTTCTGGCTCGTAGTACTCTTCTACATTGTCGAGGGTGATCAGGTCAGCGTTAAGGATGAGCCGTGAAGGTACGCCGTGGTACATATCGCCCAGATGCTCGCCTTTCACGCCGTGTACCGCTAGCGCCATGGCAGAGGCAATCATGTTCGGCGGATAGGTAACGGTGCCTTTAACCATCGGGTGCTCGTCACGGATCATTTCAATCACGCGCTGAGAACCGCCACCGCCCACAATCAGTTGGATATCGTCGCGGTTGTTTTCATCAACCGCCTGAAGCGCCGAGATCAATACGTCATCGTCACCCGCCCAAATGGCATCTACTTCCGGGTTACTGCCCAGCAGGTCTTCCGTTACGCTAAGCGCCTGCTGTGGGTTCCAGTTGGTCGTTTGAGAGGCCAGGATATTGATGTTGGGGTAGTTTTCCATCACCCGGTTAAAGGCATCGACACGCTGGCTGTTGATGGGGATGGGCGGGCCTTCCAGCACCAGAATATTGCCCTCGCCGCCCAACTCTTCAGCGATATAACGCGCGGCGTGCTCGCCTAAGCCTGGGTTATCGCCCGCAATAAAGACGTTTTGCGCAGGCGTTTCAAGCTCGCGGTCCACCACAACGGTATAGATGCCTTCATCGTAGGCTTCAGAAATAACCGCCTGAAGCGTTGCCGGGTCGTGGGGAAGAATGACCAGCGCATCCAGGTTGCGGATCATCAAATCTTCCACGTTAGAGACCTGGGCCGTGCCGGAGTTGGCGGAAAGTACCGTAAAACTGACATCCGGATACTCCTCACTTAGGTCGTTGGCGGCTTGCTGTGCCCACCATAAAAGGCCTGCGGTCCAGCCATGGTCAGCGGACGGCACGGTGACGCCAATATGGTAGTCATCGGCCAGCGCCAGGCTGGACGTACTCGCTATGGCCGTTGCCAGCGCGGCAGTCTTGAAAAGGCGTGATAGTGTCATTGTTATTGCTCCCTTTCTAACGTACATCGTGGATGGGCGAGCCAACCCCGCCCAGTGTGATCGTCGGCCCTGTTTGGGCATAGCGACCGAAAAGACCGTTTTTAACGTCCGCTTTTACAAGTCAGGCACGCTTGTACTGCAGCAGTACCGCCAGCAAAATGACGCCGCCCTTGACCAGCCCCTGCAAATAAGGGGAAACGCCGGTCAGGTTAAGCATATTGTTGATAATGCCTAGAATCAGCGCGCCGATGACCGTGCCCCATATCGAGCCGCGCCCACCGGAAAGCGCCGTGCCTCCTATGACAACGGCGGCAATAGCATCCAACTCATAAAAGTAGCCCGCATCACTCGGGCTTACCGAGTTGAGCCGCGAGGTCAGCATGATGGCCGAAAGCCCCACGCAAATGCCCGCAATCACAAAGGTGGAGAGCACAATGCGCTCAACCCGGATGCCCGAATAGCGTGCTACCTGAGGATTAGCGCCCACCGCGCACACATGCCGCCCGTAAGGGGTATGAAACAGCAACACATGAGCGATGATCGCCAAACCAAAGAACACGATCACCGGAACCGGAATGCCCAGCAAAAAGCCGCCGCCCACGCTTGAGAAGTGCGGATTGGGGGTAGAAACCACTGCTGCATCGGTGAAGTAGAGCGCCAGCGAACGAAAAATCGACATACTGGCAAGCGTTACCACAAAGGCCGCTATGCGCCCTCGGGTGACTAACAGGCCGTTGAATAGCCCTAACAACCCGCCCGCAGCGATAGCGGCCAACAGGCCGAGAAGCACCGCCTGAATGGGGTCACTAATGCTATTGACGATATACAGGATAACCACGCCCACCAGCGCCACCATCGACCCCACCGACAGATCGATCCCGCCGGCGATAATCACAAAGGTCATGCCGATAGCGATAATGCCGGTATAGGAGACCTAGCGCATTACGTTGGAAATATTGCGCGTATTAAGAAAATATTCGCTGGCGATGGACGACACCACGAACAGCAAAATCAGCGCCACCAGCGGGGCCAGAATCGTCGCGTTAAGGGGCAGCCTGCGCAGGCCTTGGCGTGCAACGCTCCCCATTGTCTTGGTATTAGGCGGTTGAGCCATCTTGATTCCCCACTTGTTCACGGTTGGCGTGCTGCCGTGCGCCAGCGGCATACAGCATTATTTGTTCTTCATTGATCTCGTCACCGTTAAGCTCAACGGCTATTTGCCCCTCGCGAATCACTAACACCCGATCCGCAATACCAATGACCTCTTCAAGCTCAGAGGAGATCACGACAACAGCTTTATTTTGTTCGGTAAGGTCGCGAATCAACCGGTAAATCTGCTGTTTGGCGCTGATGTCGATGCCGCGGGTGGGCTCATCGAGCATCAGGATATCGGGCTCAATATCAAGCAGCTTCGAGAAGTAAACCTTCTGCTGGTTACCACCGCTCAACAGGCTCACCGGCGCCGCGAGGTTGGATGCCTTGATGGCCAAGCGCTGCTGGTAATGTTCAGCTTGACGCCGTTCAGCGCGATGTTTGATAAACCCGCGCACATAGCGTTTCAGGCTAAGGGCGGTAATGTTCTGCATGACGTTAAACGAGAGAATCAGCCCCTTACCCTGGCGGTCTTCCGACAGATACGCCAAGCCGTGGGCGTGGGCTTCGCTGGGTGACCGAAGATCAACAAGCTCGCCATCGATAAATATCTCGCCCTGCTCTTTACGGTGCAGCCCCATGATGGTTTCAGCAATTTCGGTGCGCCCCGCACCTACTAACCCGGCAAGTCCCAACACTTCGCCACGGCGTACTTCAAGGTTGATGTCCTTGAGCTTGCCTTTAAGGCTTAAACCCTGCACACGCAGCGCGGGCGGCGTATTGTCAGCACGTTGCGCAAGCTTCTCAGGGTAAATTTGTGACAGCTCACGCCCAACCATTTTGCGCGCCATGTCCTCTTCATTAAGCGCCGCGGTCTCGCACAGTTCTACTTGTTGGCCGTCCCGTAAAATCAGCAGCCGGTCACAGAGGTCTTTGACCTCTTTTAGCTTGTGAGAAATAAACAGAATCGTGACGCCCTTGGCGACCAGCGCGCGCACCACGTTAAACAGCACTGCGACTTCGCGGTCGGTCAGCACCGTGGTGGGCTCATCCAGAATCAGCAGTCGCGCGTCGTTAACCAGCACCCTGGCCACTTCTACCATCTGCTTTTGGGCAACGCTTAGCCGCTCGATGGGAAGTTCAGGGTCCAGGTCCACTTCTAGCGAGCTGAGCAGTTGCTGGGTGCGTTTACGCATGCCTGCGTGGTCAAGAAAACCATGACGGCGTACTTCCTGGCCGAGAAAGACATTTTCGTAAACACGCAGCGTGGGGATTAAATTGAATTCTTGGGGGATCATCGCCACGCCGTGAGAACGCGCCGTAATCGGATCCAATGCGCTGAATATCTGGCCATTCAGGTGAATCGCACCCACCGTTGGCGTGTAAATACCGCTGATGATCTTTAACAGAGTGGATTTTCCGGCGCCATTTTCCCCCAGAATACCCAGCACTTCGCCCGGCATAACGGAAAGGGAAATATCATTCAGTACTTGAACGGGGCCGAAGGCTTTACCGATCCCTTCAAGCTTTAAAATAGGCTCACTCATGGGGCGCCCCCAGAAGCGCCTGACGCTTTACTCAGATGCAGCGGCGTCCAGCTACCCTCCGCCTCGTGTGAGGTAATCGCGGCGGCAATAAAGCGCATGCCATCCACACCGTCTTCAATGCCGGGCAACCAGGATGGGTACTCGCCTGATGTGTACCCATCGGCCAGCGCCTGATACAGGTTGGCAAAGGCTTCAATGTAGCCTTCCGGATGCCCGCCCGGCACACGCACGCCTTGAGCGATATTCGCGCTTAGCCAGTCATCGCGCCGCGTTAAGCGCTGGCTTGGCCCATTAAGCGGTTTCAGCCACAGCTCGTTGGGCTGCTCCTGAGCCCATTGCAGGCTGGCTTTCTCACCGATGATGCGAATGGTTAGCGCGTTCTCATAACCAGCGGCCGTCTGGCTTGCCCACAGCATGCCTCGCGCACCGCCATTGAAGCGCAGCAGCGCCTGAACGTTATCGTCCAACGCCCGCCCCGGCACGGCGGTCACCAGCTCAGCGCTGACCTCACTGACGCGCTGGCCGCTTATAAACTGGGCCAACTGAAACGCGTGCACGCCAATATCACCCAAGCAGCCCGCCGCCCCTGCCTGAGCAGGGTCTAGCCGCCAGGCAGCCTGGCGGTTATCAGCTTCCGGGGGTTCGCTTAACCACTCCTGAATATACTCGACCTGTACATGGCGAAGCTGCCCCAGCACGCCTTCGGCAATCAGTTCACGGGCATGCTGAACCAGTGGATAACCCGCATAGTTGTGCATTAATACAAAGTGGCGAGCGCTTTTCTCAGCCGCTTGCGCCAGCTGTTCGGCTTCCTCAACGCTGAACGTCATGGGTTTTTCACACACCACGTGAAAGCCCGCTTCCAGGCTTGCCAGCGCCGCCGGGTAATGCAGGTGGTTAGGCGTCACAATCGCCACGACCTGCGCACCATCTTCACGAGCGGCTTCGCCTGCCAACAGCGCGGCGTAGTCGGTATAGCAACGCTGCTCATCAATACCTAACTCGCTGGCGGTCGCCAGGTTGCGCTCGGCCTGGGATGAAAAAGCCCCGGCTACCAGCTCAAAACGGTCGTCCAGGCGCGCCGCCATACGGTGCACACCGCCGATAAAAGCCCCCTGGCCGCCGCCTATCATGGCGAGGCGAAGTCTGCGCGGCGTGTTATTGATTATTGTCATGAAGTAATCCCTGAGCGTTAATTTAACCGAGGCCCAGCAGCGTGCGGTTGGCCTGGCGATCCGTTCCGGTATCGGCAAAATCATCAAACGCGCGGTCGGTCACCTGAATGATGTGCTCGTTCACGAACGTGACGCCTTCCGCCGCGCCCTGCTCAGGATGTTTGAGCGCGCACTCCCACTCGATGACTGCCCAGCCATCAAAATCGTACTGGGCCAGTTTCGAGAACACCGCTTTGAAATCCACCTGCCCGTCGCCCAAGGAGCGAAAGCGGCCTGCCCGCTCGACCCAAGAAGTGTAGCCGCCGTAAACGCCCTGCTGGGCGGTAGGATGAAACTCGGCATCCTTGACATGAAACATGTGGATATAGGGGTGATAGCGGTCAAGAAAGGCAAGGTGATCAAGCTGCTGGAGCACTAAGTGCGAAGGGTCATACAGCATGCAGCAGCGCGGGTGATGGTCCACTGCGGCTAGAAAACGCTCAAAGGTCGCGCCATCGTGCAGGTCTTCACCGGGATGTATCTCAAAACATAAGTCCACACCCGCCGCATCGAAGGCATCCAGAATAGGGCGCCAGCGTTTGGCAAGCTCGGCAAAACCCTCTTCAACCAGCCCTGCGGGGCGCTGCGGCCACGGGTAAAGAAACGGCCAAAGCAGCGAGCCGGAGAACGTGGCATGGGCCTTCAAACCCAGATTGGCGCTGGCCTGGGCAGCAAGCTTTAGCTGTTCGACAGCCCAGGCTTGGCGCGCGACCGGGTCGCCGTGCAGTTCAGGCGGGGCGAAGCCATCAAACAGGCTGTCATAAACCGGATGCACGGCCACCAATTGGCCCTGCAAATGCGTCGAAAGCTCGCAAATTTCCAAGTCATATTGCGCTAGAAGCGCTTGGACTTCCTGGCAATACACCTGGCTTTCTGCCGCTCGTTCAAGATCAAAAAACCGCTTATCCAGCGTGGGCATTTGCAGCGCTTTAAAGCCCAGCTCCGATGCCCAGCGAGCAATATTTTCCAGGCTATCGAAAGGCGGCTCGTCACCAATGTACTGGGCTAGAAAGAGCGCGGGCCCTTTAAGGGTCTTCATCATCGACCTCATTTGTTTTGTTGTTTTGGCGTCAGCAATCAGTGCTGAAAGACACAATGTAATGGATTACATTTCAGCAGAGCAACGCACATCGGTCAAGCGCGTCAAAAAGGGGGATATAAAATGGATAACGCACTGCTGTAAAAGGGCTTTAAATCTTAAACCTCTCGGTAAGCGCTTATATTTTAGACTAAAGAATAAATAAAAAGAGGGAATAAATAGCCGCATAATTAACGCGCTAATAGTAAGGATGCGTTTATATATTGTGGTTAACACTGCTAGAATTTGGATGTAAACATTTACATTCTAGTTAGTAGTGCGCCAACACTGTCTTTAACCGCCCACTTTCAGGCGCGTTTTTTCAGGACCATCGTTCAATGCTTAACACCCAGGTAACGAGCAAACAGCCGCATAGCGTGCCGACGATTAAAGACGTGGCGAAAGCGGCGGGCTGTTCGACAGCGACCGTATCACGCGCCCTGGCAACGCCTGAAAAAGTCAGCGATGCCACTCGCAAGCGGGTGAATCAGGCAATTGCTCAGGTGGGCTATTCGCCCAACATTGCCGCACGCAACTTGCGCCGCGCGGAGTCCAAAACCATCGTGGCGCTCTTGCCGGATATTTCGAATCCGTTCTTCTCCGAGATTATTAGCGGCATGGAGGATGTTGCCCATCAGGCGGGTTATCAGATACTGATTGGCGACTGCGAACACGACCCTGCGCGTGCTGAGGCCTACTTTCGGCTGCTTTCCACCAACCAGGCCGATGGTATTGTGCTGTTGACCTCCGAGATTCCCAAAGCGCTGGTCAAGCAAGCGGATAATCAAGCGGACTTTCCGTTGGTCATGGCGTGTGAATTTTTTAGCGATATCGACCTGCCGTTAATTGCTATCGACAACCATCAAGCCAGCTGTCAGGCGATTGATTACCTGGTGTCGCTCGGCCACCGACGTATTGCCACGCTTTCCGGCCCGGCGAACAACCCTATTTGCGAGGAGAGAAACCGCGGCTACCGCGATACGCTCGCGGCCCATCAATTGAGCAATGAAGCGCGTATTGCAGAGGGTAACTTTGGCTTTCGCTCCGGGTATCAGCAGGGGCTAGCCCTGCTGGAGGGGAAAACGCCCCGACCCACCGCAATTTTTTGTCATAGTGACGAGATGGCGGTTGGTGTGCTGAAAGCCGCCCGCCAGTTGGGTATTAGCGTGCCCGACCAGCTGTCGGTTGTCGGCTTCGATAATATCGGCCTGAGTGAATACTGCGACCCGGAACTGACGACCATTAGCCAGCCGCGCAATGAAATCGGCCAGCAGGCCATGCAGTTGCTGCTCCACCTTTTGCGCGGCGAGCAGCCCATTCGGCATCAGACGCTAAGTAGTCACTTGATCGTGCGTAAAAGCACTGGGCGGCTTAAAGGTCAGCCGTAAAAAGTCTACCGGGGCTTCTTGATTAAGGGCTTCTGATCACCGCTACCGCCAGCATCAGCCACCCGGCAATCAGTAAAACGCCACCAATAGGCGTCACGATGCCTGCATTCAAACCGGCCATCGCCATGGCATAAAGCGAGCCGGAGAAGCCCACGATTCCCAAGCCCCACAGCGCAACTGGCCACTGCCAGCCCTTGAAACCGAACACACGCTGACCGACCAGTACCGCCATTATCGCCAGTGTGTGCCAGGCCTGGTAGCGCACGCCGGTTTCGGCCGCGTGCACCAACTCCGCCGATACTCGCGCGGCCAGACCATGAGCAGCATACGCGCCCACCATGACCGTGATAGCTCCAGAGAGCGCTACCAGGCACCAAATGATTCGTTCGCTACGTTGCATTATTGCTCCTTTCAAGGTGTTAGCGCGCCTGTGTAAGCACGCGTACGACTCGGCATACCTTGCGCCGCAGGAAACCGCTACAATAGAGGCACTTTTTGGTATTTCGCTAGGGTTAGCCCTAACTCTTATAGACCCCATGCCTCGATAGACGAGACGCCCTTATGCAAATTCAACTCAATGGCGAGCCTTACGCGCTGGAAGCGGGCCTGACGGCTGCGGATCTAATCGATCAATTGGCGCTTACGGGTCGGCGGGTCGCGGTAGAGATCAACGAAGAGATTGTGCCACGCAGCCAGCTAGCGATCACTCCCTTGGCCGAGGATGACCAGGTTGAAGTGGTGCACGCCATTGGCGGTGGCTAGCCCGCAGCTCTCATGATTCTTCCACTGGCTACGCCCTATTTCTTGCGCTTTATCCAGGATTCGCTATGACACTTCAAAACGATGCGCCGTTTACTATCGCCGGACGTAATTTTAGTTCTCGCCTGCTGGTCGGCACCGGCAAATATAAAGACTTCGACGAGACCGGTGCGGCGATTGCCGAAAGCGGCGCCGAGATTGTGACCTTTGCCGTACGCCGTACCAACCTAGGCCAGGAAGCCGGACCCAACCTGCTCGACGTGATTTCGCCGTCGCGCTATACCCTGCTGCCCAACACGGCAGGCTGCTACACCGCCAAAGACGCCGTGCGCACTTGTCGCCTGGCCCGCGAACTGCTGGATGGCCACAAGTTGGTCAAACTGGAAGTACTGGGCGATGAGACCACGCTTTACCCCAATGTCGTCGAAACGTTAAAGGCTGCCGAAACGCTGTTGGCCGATGGCTTTGACGTCATGGTGTACACCAGCGACGACCCCATTGTGGCACGTGAGCTTGAAGCCATGGGTTGCTGCGCCATCATGCCGCTGGGCTCGCTGATTGGTTCAGGCCACGGCATTCAGAACCCACACAACGTGCGCCTGATTGTGGAACAAAGCAGCGTACCGGTGCTGGTGGATGCCGGTATCGGCACGGCGTCCGACGCGGCCATGGCCATGGAACTGGGTTGTGATGGCGTGCTGTTGAATACCGCCATTGCCCACGCTCGTGAACCGCTGCGCATGGCGCGCGCTATGAAGAGCGCCGTAGAAGCCGGGCGCGATGCTTTCCTGGCCGGGCGCATGCCGCGCCGCCAAACGGCAGACCCTTCATCACCTTTTGCTGGCCGCATTAACGGTTAAGAGATCTTATGACTGATATTAAAAGTACCGACGAGTCCTCAACCGGGCCAGAAAGCGCTGAAGCGCCGCTGCATCGTCGCGGTATTAAAAGCTATGTAATCCGTGCTGGGCGCATGACTCAAGCCCAGAACCGGGGCCTTGAAGACGTATGGCCACGCTTTGGCCTAACGATTGACGACGGCCTGCAGGACCTGACCGCACTATTTGGCCGGGAAGCCCCCCGCGTGGTTGAAATCGGTTTTGGCATGGGTAATTCGTTGATCGAGCAGGCCGAAACCCACCCGGACACCGACTTTATCGGTATCGAAGTACATTCGCCGGGCGTCGGCAAGCTGCTGGATGAAGTGGACAAGCGCGGCCTGACCAACCTGCGCATCTACAAGGAAGACGCGCTGGCCGTACTGGAGAAGTGCCTGCCGGAAGGCTCAATCGACACCGTGCAGCTGTTTTTCCCCGACCCTTGGCCGAAGAAAAAGCACCACAAGCGGCGCATTGTGCAGCCCGCGTTTGTCGAACTGATTCGTACACGCTTAAAACCCGGCGGCACCTTCCACATGGCGACCGACTGGGAAGCGTATGCCGAATGGATGGCCGAGGTAATGGAAGCCGCTCCCGGCTACGCCAACACAGCCGATGCCGACACGGCGCCCTATGTACCCCGCCCCGCCTTCCGCCCACTGACCAAGTTTGAAGCCCGTGGCGAGAAGTTGGGCCACGGCGTGTGGGATCTGATTTATCGGCGCGAGGCGTAAGTTACTGCTTTCGGCCACCTTCGCCTGCCAGGCGTAACATTGGGCAAGTGATGCTTCCCATAAAACGTCGGCAGGTGCCCCGCCAGTGGCTTCTCTTTGCCCTATATTTCCCTTTACTGCTTTATGTTTCCCTTTTTACATTAAGGGACGTTAATATTTCCATTTTATGCAAGCTATCGATTTCGGCGTATATTTCTTCGCAGAAGGATTCGGCTACGTTGCTTAACGGCTTGTGTTTAGATTTAAGCAAGGCAATTTCCCATTCGATGGTGGGTTCCATCGCCTTTGACACGACGGCTGTTCCCGGCAGCAGTAGTTCTGCAACAGGATCAATGACGGCGACGCCAAGTCCTCGGTCAACCAATGCACACACCCCTCGCATATGGCGCATTTCAGCCGCCATATGTCTTTTGATATTCACTGTTTGCATCATGTAATCCACACGGGCACGCAGAGGGCTATCTGCCATCAGCTCAACAAATGCCTGATTCTGCAAACTAGACAGCGATATAACGTCCTGCTCCGCGAGTGGATGGGTGCGGTGCATGATGCAGCGCGCAGAACAGCGCGCCAGACTTGTGACCTTTGCGCCGTAGGTATCCGCTTCAAGCGTAATTCCCAATGCTACGTCGCAGGTATTGTTGTCGATCATTTTAAGCAACTCTTGTAAACCTGCATCAATCAATCGCACGCCTACATTAGGGTGTTTTTGTTTAAAGCGCTTAATAACGTCGAGTAAAAAGGTATCGCAAAAAATGGGTTGAGCAGCGACGACAATACTGCCCAGCTGATTGTTGGAAATTGCATCCGCATCTTTCTGAGTATCTCGAATACTCGCCATAAGCCTTAAGACAGAGGCGTGGTATAAAAATGCTTCGGATGTGGGTGAAAGCTGATTACGCGTTCGTTTAAATAATGCAAAACCCAA
>NZ_JBQSVC010000032.1:0-43990 GCF_052376035.1 Halomonas sp. AOP7-E1-9 | reverse complement strand
ACCGTGCCTGAGTTACCTCAGGCACGGTTACTTCTTACAGCAAGTATGCGCTGTGTTAGCGCACGCTTAGGCGATTATGCCTCGCTATCGCTTTCGGCAAGGTCCACCAGTTCGCGTACGGCGACGGCAAACAGCGCAAACCCACCTTCACTACCGCTACGCACCTCATCAATCAAACGGCACCAGCGGCGGTGCAGGTCAGCATGCTGCTCAAGCCACTGGTCCACACGCTCCTGAGTATCGCGGCTACCGGCTTCCAACTTCAGTACGCTGGTGGTTAAGGCCAACTGCTGGCGGTCGATATCATCCCGGAACGTTTCCCGGGCCTGCACCTGCCATGCGTCACGCACTCCCAGCTGCGTTACCTGCTGGCTCATCCAGGGAAGCTCCAAACGGCTGCCAATTTCGTAAAACACTTCAGCAACGCGCTGGGGCTTCTCATTGGTAACCCGTGCCGCCTGAATGATCCCCAACCCGGCATACAGGCTAGGCGCGGCAGCAACGGTAGAGGCCAGCGCTTCCGGCACGCCCGCGTCCTGCAGCTCATCCCGACGCTGGCGCCAGGCCTCAAGCTCTTCGCCGCTTAACAGTTCGCCCATCTCTTCTTGCAGCTGCGCCAACCGAGGCGCGAAGTACTCAATGGCATCCTGAGTCGAAAGCCCCATGTGCTGGCGCAGGAACCAGCGTGTCGAGCGGCGGATCAGGCGCATCAGGTCCAGCATCATGGAGTGCTGCACGTCGCTGGGGATCTGGTTATCCAGGTCTTCAATCTGTGCCCAAAGTGACAGCAGGTTGAAGCTATCCCGCGCAATAATATAGTTACGCGCAATATCTGCCCGACCAGCGCCAGTAGAGTCGCGTAGCCGACGGACAAACACGACACCCATGTGATCAACCAAGTCATTCGCAACTTGCGTTGCCACAATTTCACGCTTCAGGCGGTGTTCATACATCTCGGTCTGGTAGCGCTCTGTCAGCACAGACGGGAACAGACGCTCAAGATGGCGGTGGATATACGTATCATCGGGCACATCAGAGGTGATCAGGTCGTCTTTTAGCGTGCTCTTGGCGTAGGAAATCAGTACCGACAGCTCCGGCAAGCGCATGCCCTGCTGATTGGCGGCACGCTCTTTTAAGGTCTCATCGGTGGGCAGGAACTCAAGCTCACGATCAATCTGCCCGGCAGACTCCAGCTCGCTGATAAAGCGGCGATACGGCCCGATGCCTTGGCATGACAGTATCTCGGAGAGGTCCAGCGCCTGAGCCTGACGGTAGTTATCAAGAATCACCAGGTCAGCAACTTCATCGGTCATTTCTGCCAACAGGTCGTTGCGCTGCTTGTCGGTCATGTCGCCGCGCTTCACCACATCATCGATCAATATTTTGATATTGACCTCGTGGTCAGAGCAGTTAACGCCACCTGCGTTATCAATAAAGTCAGTGTAAACGCGCACACCTTTGGCCGCGGCTTCCATTCGGCCACGTTGAGTCATCCCCAGGTTGCCGCCTTCGCCCACTACGCGGCAGTTAAGGTCTTCGCCATTAATGCGCAGCGCATCGTTAGCTTTATCGCCGACATCGGCATCGGTTTCATCCGAGCCTTTCACGTAGGTGCCGATACCGCCGTTCCAGACCAGGTCGACCTTTGACTGGAGCATGGCGCGAATCAATTCATTCGGCGACAGGTGCTCTTCCTGAATACCAAAGACCTGCTGCATTTCCGGGGTAATCGCGATGGACTTGGCGCTGCGGTTAAAGACACCTCCGCCCTGCGAAATCAGCTCAGCACTGTAATCCTCCCAACTGGAGCGCGGCAGGTTAAATAGCCTTGTACGCTCGGCAAAGGCCGCATCAGCCTCAGGGTTGGGGTCGACAAAGATATGCAGATGGTTGAACGCACCCACCAACTGAATCTTGTCGGAAAGCAGCATGCCGTTACCAAATACGTCGCCCGCCATATCACCAATACCAACGACGCTAAACAGATCCCGCTGGGTATCTACGCCGAGGTTTTTAAAGTGACGCTTAACCGACTGCCAGGCACCACGCGCGGTAATGCCCATTTTCTTATGGTCATATCCGTTCGCCCCGCCGGAGGCAAACGCATCCCCTAGCCAGTGGCCATACTCGATAGAGATTTCGTTGGCGATATCCGAGAATGTTGCCGTTCCTTTATCGGCGGCAACCACCATGTAGACATCGTCTTCATCGTGGCGCACCACGTTTTTAGGCGGAACAACGTCGCTGCCATCCAGATTATCGGTCACATCTAACAGCGCACGGATAAACGTTTTATAGCAAGCAATGCCTTCGTTCTGCTTCGTTTCACGGTCAGCATTTTCAGGCATGCGCTTACATACAAAACCACCCTTGGCGCCCACCGGCACGATCACCGCGTTTTTGACCTGCTGCGCTTTTACCAGCCCCAGCACTTCGGTACGGAAATCTTCATGGCGGTCAGACCAGCGCAAACCACCGCGGGCTACTTTGCCACCGCGCAGGTGGACACCTTCCACGCGTGGCGAGCAGACAAAAATCTCGAACATCGGCCGTGGCTTGGGCATTCCGGTGACTTTGGAAGGCTCAAGCTTAAAGGCGATGTAATCTTTAAAGCGGCCGTCTTCAGCACGCTGGTAGTAGTTGGTGCGCAGTGTCGCTTGAATAAGCTCCATAAAACGACGTAACAGTTGGTCATCGTTTAGGCTGGCAACGGCTTCCAACTGCTCATTAAGCCGCGTGATGCACTCGTCGGTATCGTGTGAGTCCAGCGCAGGATCAAAGCGCAGACGGAACATTTCTACCAGTAACTGAGTAATGGCCGGGTAGTTGGCCAAGGTCGCAGCAATGTAGTTTTGAGACATGCCAAAGCGGATTTGCTTGAGATAACGTGCGTATCCACGCAGCATGGCGACTTCGCGCCAGTCCAGCCCTGCCGCAATAATCAGCCGGTTAAAGGCGTCGTTATCCGCTTCGCCCGCCCAAATACGTTTAAACGCTTCACTGAAGGTTTCGCGCATTTCACCCAGGCTGACATCTTTATTACCGTGCTCAAGCTCAAAGTCGTGAATCCAGTAATGCTGCTGCGGCGCACTAATGTCGTAGGGGCGCTCGCTAATAACCCGAAGCCCCAGGTTCTCCATCATGGGCAACACATCAGACAGCGGGATCGGCGAACCACGATGGAAAAGCTTCAGGTTTACGCCACTGCCCTGCTCTTCCAGCGGCCGATAAAGCGACAGCGACAGCGCCTCACCGTTATCCAGTGCCAGCAAGTGCTGTATATCGAATACTGCGGTGCGCGCATTGAAGTCTTCGCGATAGCTTGCCGAGAAGGCGCTTTGGAACTGCTCCATCTGATGATTGGCGCGCTCTTCTCCAAAACCCTCAATCATCGCGGCCATCAGCTCGTCGCGCCAGCTGCGTGCCAAGCGGGCAACCTTGCTTTCCAGGCGTTTAAGGTCGTACTGGCTGGGTGCATCGCCGTTAAAGCGTAGAATCAGTTGAATACGCGCCAGAACCGACTCTGACAAGTAGGTATTAAAATCGCCAAAGTGCGCGTCAAGCTCGTCACACAACAGGTTTTGAATACGTTGACGCAAATCGGTTGAAAACACATCGCGAGGCACAAACACCAGGCACGAGTAGAACTTGCCGCTAACATCGGCACGGATAAACAGGCGTACCTGGCGGCGTTCCCGAATATCAAGAATGCCCAGTGCGGTATGCGCTAGTGAATCCGTACTGATCTGGAACAGGTCATCGCGGGGATAAACTTCAAGCACCTGTAGAAGCTGCTTACCGTTATGCCCTTGGGGGTTAAACCCGGCGATATCCGAGACAGCTTTTAGTTTACGGCGCAGCAGCGGAATATTGCGCGGCGACTCGTTGTACACCGTCGAGGTGAACAAACCAAAGAAGCGACGCTCGCCGATCACATTGCCGTCGTCGTCGTAGCGGTCGACGGTAATGTAGTCTGGGTAGGTCGGGCGGTGTACCCGCGAGTGGTGGGCACTTTTGGCAAACGAGAGCAATTGGGGCACCAATTCATAGTTGCCGTGCTCGTCAATGCCCTCTTCGGCACGAATGCGCTCATCGTAGCGTGGATCGTCCAGGCGGAAGACCCCAAGCACGCTATTCGGGTCGCGCTGCAGCTCATCGCCTCCCAACAGGTATTCGTCATACCCCAGGAAAGTGAAATTATCCTTAACCAGCCACTCTAAAAAGGCGATGGCCTCTTCATGGTCGTCCGGGTCGATTTGCGGAGGGCAGTTCTTTTCAAGCTCCTGGATCGCAGCGGTAATCTGACGGGTAATCGCGTCGTAGTCATCAACCGCGGTACGTACATCACGCAGTACTTGATAGAGCTTTTTCTCGATATTCGACAGCGCGTCAGGGTCCGTATGGCGATCAACCTCGATAACGATGAGCGACTCACGCGCCTCTGGGGCGTTGGCATCACGAGGTGAGGTCAGTGTTTGCAACTGATTCTGCTCATTGCGGGCCACGGCAAATACGGAATTTTGGATCGCATGGACGGTAAGCCCTTGGCGATTCAGTTCAATGCGTATCGAGTCGACCAAAAAAGGCATGTCTTCATGCAGTACCGCCACAAAGGTATGCGTCGACTGCCAACCATGCTCTTCAAAGTCAGGGTTGAAAACGCGCACTTTAGGGCGCTTCGCATCGTGGTGCTGTAGAAACTGCCAAATGGATAATGTGGCGCCGTACAGATCGTCCAAGCGGCGATCAACAAGATCCTCTAACGGCACGCTCGCGTAAAAACGTCGTGCAAACGCCTCTATCGCCGTTGCTCGCTCCGGTTCCAGCCGCGCTTCCAAGCGCTCAAATAGCTGCTTTAAAAGGTCTTGCCGACTCTCTTCACTCGCAACGTATTGCATCCATCACCTCGACTGCCGGAAAAAACGTGGAACGATAGGCCTTTAGGCCAATATAACGACTAGCTTACGCCACCCTGGATCATCACTCTATCCATCTGGCATGTTCTTCATGGTGTATACCTCTTTCGCATTATGCGCCCTATTGACCATCCTCGCGCCGCGTGAGCCATACGCCACATTCACAATGGTCGGTGAATGGAAACTGGTCAAATAGTGCAAAGCGTTCTATCTGGTGCGTTTTAGTGAGCAGCGCCAGGTTCTCGGCAAGTGTTGCCGGGTTACATGAAATATAGACGATCTGGTCATATTCACTGATTTGCTGGCAGCTCTGCGCGTCCAGCCCAGCGCGGGGCGGGTCAACCAGCACCGTGGAGAAGCGATATTCGTCCAATGCCATTTCAGCCACGCGCCGCCCGCCTTTTTCGCCTTTAAGCGCCAGCGCAAACTCTTCGGCTGACATACGGGCTACATGAGCATTGGTGATCTTGTTGGCTTCAAGGTTGACGTTAGCGCTGGCGACCGACGTGCGCGAAATTTCAGTGGCCAGTACGCGCCGAAAATTATCGGCCAGGGCGATGGTGAAATTGCCGTTGCCACAGTAAAGCTCGACGAGGTCTTCATCCTGACGTCCGGCCGTCACTTCCCGCGCCCAGCTCAGCATCGTTTGGCAGATATGCGCATTGGGCTGGGTAAAGCTGTTTTCGACCTGCTGATAGTCAAGCGAGCGCCCATCAACCGTTAAACGCTCCCACACGTGGTCACGGGTAAGCACCAGGCGCTGCTTGCGTGAGCGGCCAATGATCATAATGCCAAGCTCGGCTTCCAGGGCGCGTGCTTCTTGCTCCCAAGCGTCACCTAGCGGGCGGTGGTAAATCAGCGTGACTAGCGCCTCGCCTGACAGCGTAGTAAGAAACTCCACCTGGAATAGGCGCCGACGCAGTTCGTCACTGGCCAGAAACGCCTCGCGCAGACGCGGCATTAGCGCATTGATGGACTCGCTTGCGACGTCAAACTGATCAAACCGCACGACCTGCTTGTTTTTAGGGTCGGCTGGGTCGACCTCAAACATGGCGTAGTAAAGATCATCGCCTTCATGCCAGATACGAAACTCACAGCGCTGGCGATAGTGACTGGGCGGTGAGGCAAAGACCTCAAGTGCGGGCGGATTAAACACCGCAAAAGTGCTTTCCAGGTAAGCACGCTTCTCGGCAAGCTGCTCGTCATAACGTTCGGGTTGTATCACGGGGATAGCCAAGTCGGCGCCTCTTTTTTCATAAACGGTATTAATATCAATGCTAATAACAGTCGTGTCGGCTCAGGCTGAAAATACGCGCCCTAAGCGCTTAACGCCAACCGGCCAGGAACAGAAAATCCAAACTGCGCAAAGCCTGGGCTTAGCGCATCGGCAGAAGCAGTGGTAAAAAATCGGCCATCTTGCCCTTTTTTTAACGGCGGCGCGATCTGGCCGACACGCCGAGCGATCGCATCACCGGAGTCAATCCAATTCACGGGTGTGGGGGCGAGTGCTTCAAGCCAGGGTTTTAACAGGGGGAAATGCGTACAGCCCAGCACAACGGTATCCACTGGTGGCTGAGTGTTCGACGTTTGCCAAAGCGGCGCCAGGGCTTGCTGAAGCCGTTGGCGGTCTGGCTGGCCGCCGCCAAGTAGCGCCTCGGCTTCCAGCACCAGCGCATCGGCGGCTACCCGGGTGATAAGGCAATCGCTGGCAAAGTTTTCAATCAACTTTTGCGTGTAGGGCCTACCCACAGTAGCGCGAGTAGCCAGTAGGCCAATATGGCGTGTTTGGCTAATGGCGGCGGCGGGTTTAATGGCGGGTACCGTGCCGACCACAGGGATCGTCAGGGCGTTGCGCAAACCATCCAGCGCGAGTGTGCTGGCCGTATTGCAGGCAACGACCAGCACGCTTGGCTGGCAGGCCTGAACGGCGGCCTGGCAAACCGACACGATACGCGCTGAAAGCGTTACGTCATCACGCAGCCCATAAGGCATCCACGCGTTATCGCAGGCGTAGCACATCGCCGTATCAGGATAATACTGACGCAGTGAGCGGGCGACCGAAAGCCCACCCACGCCGGAGTCAAAAATCAGCACGGGGCCCGCCATTACTGCCCCTTTGCCGTTTGCTTTGATAAGCACACCTGCTTCTCCATCAGCCGCTCATTCACGGGGCGCTAGTTTAACACGCCCCGCTGGCAGCCAAAGGAACGCTCTGCTGATTAGATCGCGGGTATGTCCGCGCCGCGTAGTTCAGCGTAAAGCTCTGGGTAATCCTGTTGCAGGCGCTCAAGCTCCTGCTCAGCGCCTTCTGGCAGCGCGTGCAGCAGCTCTTGCATATCTTCCTCACTAAAATATTGATCAATAAGAGGGAAAAGACCTTCACGCTCCTGGCGTAGATACGCCCTATGCGCCTCAAGGTAAGCTTTTAAATCCTCGGCAAAACGATCCATCGGCAAGATGTTGTCCATCAGGATCGTATCGATGTTGTCGGACAAACGTTGAAGGCGCGGCTTGAGCTCAAGATAATCGCTGGTCATTTTCTCCATTAATTCCAGATGCTCGGGCGCTTGGGTTTCCAAACGATCAACGCATATACGCTCTAACGGGGCCGCGAAACCTTCCATGTAAGACAAAATGTAATCCACGACTTCACGCATTAGCTGGAAATTGGGTCGCTCACCCTGAGCCAGGGTCTTTTGTTTAAGCTGCAAGACATGAAGCATTCGTGCCATGTTGGCATGATCTAGACGCAGTTGGTTTAACATCGTGCCGTCTCCTGTGTGGTGTCATGCCTGCCGCCTTAACTCTGAAGTGGCGTTGGGCACGCAATCATAAGCGGGTATTACTACACTACGCCTATGGGCGATGGCTAAGCGCTATCGTCATGTAGGTACCGCTACGTATTATGGTTAGATGTCACCATGCGCTTAAGGCGCCACCCTGACAAGCATATCGTTTGTATCAGTTTTTATGGAAGCTATGCAAAAGGTAGTCGGGCAATACGCCATTTGCCATACGCTCTTATGATTACCTCATTACTCAACATCTCGATTTACAACGGAAGTTTACATGGATCTTTTCGACTCTCAGCGTGCAACACCCAGCGATGACGCGCCGTTGGCGTATCGGATGCGCCCGCAGACGCTTGATGACTACGTCGGCCAACAAGCGTTGGTGGGTCACGACAAGCCGCTTCGTCGCATGGCCGAAGCAGGCCTGGTACGCTCAATGATTTTGTGGGGGCCGCCAGGCGTTGGCAAAACAACCCTGGCCGAGCTGCTCGCGCGCGCATCCAGCGCACATCTGGAGCATTTAAGCGCGGTGATGGCAGGCGTTAAAGAGATACGCGGCGTGGTTGAGCGCGCCCAGCAGCATACCTCACCGGTGATTCTGTTTCTGGATGAGATCCATCGCTTAAACAAGAGCCAGCAGGATGCCTTGCTGCCTCACGTAGAGTCGGGGCTGCTAACCCTGATTGGCGCCACCACGGAGAACCCCTCCTTCGAGGTCAACTCTGCCCTGCTATCTCGCGCTCGAGTTTACGTTTTGAAGGCACTCTCGCAAGAGGAGTTGATAGCCGTCATGCGCCAAGCGCTGACTGACGAGCAGCGCGGTCTTGGCAAACGTGCGATTATCGTGGAGGACGATGTGCTTGCTGCCCTAGCGCACGCAAGTGCGGGCGATGCCCGGCGCGCGTTGGGACTTTTAGAAACCGCTTGTGACTTTACCCAGCCAGAGAGTGGCCAGGAGGTGCTTTACATGTCGGTATTGGCAGATGTTATTGGCCATCAGGCAAGCGCATTTGATAAGCAGGGCGACGCTTATTACGACCTGCTCTCAGCGATTCATAAATCCATACGCTCTTCACGCCCTGACGCAGCGTTACTTTATATGGCGCGCTTTATTCAGGGCGGCGGTGATCCTTTGGATGTGGTTCGCAGGCTTAGCGCCATTGCGTCAGAAGATGTTGGTAATGCCGACCCACGTGCGCTTCCGTTGGTGATAGCGGCCTGGGACGCCTACCTTCGCTTGGGAGACTACGAAGGCCAGCGTGCCATTGCCCATGCAGCCATCCATTTGGCCGTGGCGCCCAAAAGCAACCGAATTGACCGCGCCTGGAACGCTGCAAAACAGTACGCGCGTCAGCAGCCTCAAATAGAGGTACCCACTTATTTACGCAATGCGCCCACCAGGCTTATGGAGCAGCTAGGCCATGGCGAAGGCTACCGCTACGCGCATAACGAGCCTGATGGCTATCCCGCGGGTAGCGCTCACGACTGCTGGCCAGAGGATTTGCCCAAAGCGCGCTTTTTTGAGCCTAGCCAGTTTGGCCAGGAGAAGCGCTTCGGCGAGATAATGGCCTGGCGGGAAAATCGTGACCAGGAAGCAGATCAGGCGCCCTAAGGCGCCTGATCATTCACGGGTAAACCGCCGACGTTTTAGAGCTCTTCACGAATAACGTCGGTGCCTTCCGGAATTTCGAAGTTAAACAGGCCACGGTCAATAGACCCGTTCTGGGTGATATCGCTAAACCGAATAAGCGTTTTTTGACCAGTGCTGTCCATCATCCAAAGCTCAGTGAGCATGTCATTGTCAAATACCATGCTCAACTCTTCAAACAGCGTGTCTGCCGAGTTTGGGATCAGCGTGAACACATCTTCACCGCTCTCCTGCTCATACACCACATCATAACTTGCCGTCAGGTCATTGATACTGCCAGAGAGCAGAAGCGCAGGCGTGTGCGTTACGCGGTCATCCATCGGCTGAACCGTTACCTGTTCAAGGTCCGGATCGTAGAGATACACATCGTTGCCATCGGACACGACGACCTGCGTATAAGGCGCTTCGACTTCCCAACGCAACATGCCTGGGCGTGAGAGCCACATTTCGCCACGCGCACTTTGCAAACGCTGGCCACTACCATCAAGAATCTGCTGCTCAAAGGTCGCCTGATAGCTTTCCAGGGGCTCTAGGCGCTCGGTTAAACGCTCAGCGGCATCATTGGCCCATGCAGCGGGGGTAGCAAACGTCAATCCAAGAGCGGCCGCGGCCAATGACAAGGGTGAAGAAAGCAGAGTTTGCGTGTCGCGCATAGTGTTCTCCCTGGGCATACGTTGTCGAGTTGAATAGACCTACGCTGCCGGATTGAAGCTGATAAAAGTAGTACAGATGAACCAGTACAGATAAACCAATGCTGAGGACTTTCAACAACGTCCATGTGATTCTTCAGACGCGAAACGCGCCACGGGGTTTCATCCGCGGCGCGATTTTCACGCTTCTTGCACGATTACTAAATGCACGATTACTAAATGCAGAATTACTAATTGCGGCATTAATGCCCCACCGGCGGTGGTGCTAATACTTCGCGGGCGCCGTTGCTGCCCATGGCAGAAACGATCTGTGCCGCCTCCATGGCATCTACCAGGCGCGCGGCTCGGTTGTAACCAATCTTAAAGCGCCGCTGTACCGCAGAAATCGAGGCTTTTTTGGTTTCGGTCACAAACTGAACCGCTTCATCATACAGTGCGTCCTGTTCAGCATCGTCGCCGTCACTGCCTTCTGCCTCAAGCCCCGTTAGCGCATCAGCCGAGACGCCGCCCGACAAAATTTCTTCAATGTACTCAGGGGTACCGCGGCGCTTCCAATCCTCAACCACACGGTGCACTTCGTCATCATCAACAAACGCGCCATGCACTCGATTAGGCGGACCAGAGCCCGCAGGCAAATACAGCATGTCGCCATGACCCAGCAGGCTTTCAGCGCCGCCCTGGTCCAAAATCGTACGAGAATCGATCCGTGAAGAGACCTGAAATGCCATGCGCGAAGGAATATTCGCCTTGATCAAGCCCGTTACCACGTCCACCGAGGGGCGCTGGGTGGCCAGGATAAGGTGAATACCGGCTGCCCGCGCTTTTTGCGCCAGGCGGGCAATCAGCTCTTCCACCTTTTTGCCGACGATCATAAACATGTCGGCAAATTCATCGATGACCACCACGATATAGGGCAGCTTCTCAAGCACTGGGGGCGTTTGGTGCATTTCCCAGGGTTGCGGCTCCCAAAGCGGGTCGGCTACCTGAGCACCTGCGCGCTCGGCTTCATCCAATCGGCCGTTAAAGCCGGCAATATTACGCACGCCCATGGCGGCCATCAGCTTATAGCGGCGCTCCATTTCAGCGACACACCAACGCAGGCTATTGGCGGCCTCTTTCATATCGGTCACGACCGGCGCCAGCAGATGCGGAATACCGTCGTAGACTGAAAGCTCCAGCATCTTAGGGTCCACCATGATGAGCTTAAGCTCATCTGGCGTGGCTTTCAGCAGCATCGAAATCAGCATTGCGTTAACGCCCACCGATTTACCTGAACCGGTGGTGCCCGCCACCAGCAGGTGGGGCATCTTGCCGAGGTTGGCAATCACAGGCCCACCACCGATATCCTGGCCAAGCGCCATGGTTAGCGGTGAGGTTTCCTGCTGGTAGCGCTCGGAGTCGATGACTTCACGCAGACGAATCATTGCCCGATGCGGGTTGGGAATCTCTATCCCAACGGTAGGCCGCCCAGGAATCACCTCAACCACGCGCACGCTTTTTACCATTAGCGAGCGGGCCAGGTCTTTGGAAAGATTGCTGATTTTGGACGCTTTCACCCCTGCCGCAGGCCTGATTTCAAATCGCGTGATGACGGGGCCAGGCCATGTATCGACTACTTCTGCTTTTACGCCATATTCACGCAGCCGCACTTCCAGCAGTTCTGCCATATCGGCCAGCTGTTCGTCTGTGTAGTTCGGCTGATGCGGCTCAGCGGGCGTTAGCAGTTGAAGGCTAGGCACATCGCCTTCCGGTTCTGGCAACGTCTCAAAAGCAGGCCGCTGATTTTGCAGGTGCTCAACCGTCCAGAGCGTCGGCCCGCTGTCGGCTTCATTGACCACGTTATCCGCAGAGAAGGTCGGCTCATGGCGTGCAGTGTTGGTGGGCAAAGACGTAGGGCTAAGCAAAGGCTCATCTTCATCCTCTTCCCATACCGGCTCAGGAACGACTTCAGGCACCCGCTCACGGCGGGGCTCAGTATATGAAGGCGTAGCGGCAAGTGAAGGCTCACTTTGAGGCGCCGCCTCAGGCTGATCAAACGCGCTTAGCCTGGGCTCAGGGCGCAGAGGCGTGTCTTCCTGAACCGCCTGCTCTTGCTCATCCCAGCCATCGTGCTGCCACTCCTCCGTTTTCAAGCCCTGCTCATCGTCTTGCGCTTCCTCGGCGTCCTCTTCTTGACGGAAGAAGTGCGAGACAGCGGGCACCGCAGCATCGTCTTCACGAGAAGCGCGTAACGACATCGGCTCTTCAGACGTTGATGATTCAGCGGCTGGCGCAGCGTCGCTGTCAGGCGTGGGCTCTGGGATGACCTCAGGTTGACGCGCTTTGGGTGGCTCTGAATTGAGCTCTGAAGTGCGATCAGCGTTGATCGATACTGGCTCATCACTCTGCGCTGCTGCGGGGCTCTCTGCCTCAGGCGTTGGCGCTTGCGCGGGTTCTGGTGCTGCATCTGGCTGCGGTACAGCGTCAGGCTCAGTGGCCGTTACCACCGCAGGCTTGGTCTGTGTTTCGGCAGCCGTCGTTGCCGCTGAAAAAGCGCTCGCTGCCCAAGGAATCGACGTATCGTTTGTGGTCGCCGCAGGCGTTTCTTGCGCGGCAGACGGTGCCGAGAACTCGGGCTCGCGACGTTCACGATGTGTATCGCGGCTGGTTTTGGCTTTAGGTGCTCGTGGAGGCTCTTCCGCTTTTGGCGCAGGCTTTAAAGAGGCGCGCAGCGCAGCCCGCTCGCGGCGTTTCTCACGACTTTTTTCCCGGCGGGCACTCAACCAGCCACCAACACGGCATAAGCGGCGACCTACTTCATCCGCCACCCGCAGCCAGGACGTACCGCTAAACAGCGGGAAGCCAATCAGTATCAAGGCCGCAGCAATTAGCCCCACACCACCACTGCCGACCAGTGGTTTGAGGGTATTGACCAACCCCTCCCCCAAAATACCGCCGGAGGCATAGGGTAAAATGCTGTTAGGGTGATAAAAGTGCAGCGCACCCAGCATGGTCGTGCCAAACATCAACAGCACCAGACCGCCAGCATGTACGGCAACCGCCACGGGGTCGAACTCAAAGCGCACCTGGCGCGAGCGCATTAGCCACCATGCGGTAAAGCCAAACATACCCGGCCACCACAAAGCACTAGCCCCCAACAGCGAATACAGGACATCCGCAAGCCAAGCGCCGACCGGTCCCATCCAGTTGCGAACGTCCGTTTCAGGCCCCTGATAAGACCAACCAGGATCTTCCGGATGATAACTAAACAGTGCTAATAATAAAAAAACGCACAGCGCCAGCAGTACCACTACTACGCCTTCACGCACCGAGCCTTGCAAGCGCAGACCGAACCGGCGAGCTTTATCTTTCGCGGCTTTAACCCGCGCAGAAGAGGCCGAAGATGGTGCTTGACGCGAATTACGCTGCGTTCGCTTGTCTACCGCCTTATTCACTTTCAAGCGATTCTCCCTTTACACCTCAATGGTGTCTTTAATCCACTTGCGAGTTTGCATCATACCGAGCATCCTTGCGCCGTCACAGAGCTTCTCATCAAGTGCTCAGTAACAGGAGCAAGTAATGCTACCTTGGCTTTCTTCGCCATACCCAACCTTTCCGCCTACCCGCATTGCCATGGACTCGCCCAATGGGCTGCTGGCAGCAGGTGGCGAGCTTTCTCCGCGCTGGCTGGTGGAAGCGTACCGGCGCGGTATTTTCCCATGGTACAGCGATGACGACCCCATTTTATGGTGGAGCCCCGATCCGCGCATGGTACTACGCCCTGAGCAGTTCAAGCTGCGGCGTAGCTTAGCAAAACGACTGCGCAATGGGGGCTTTAACATCACCGTTAATCAACAGTTTGAACACGTCATTAATGCCTGTGCTGCGCCACGCGATGAAGACGCAGGCACCTGGATCACCGTTGATATGTACAATGCCTACGTAGCGCTTCACCGTCTAGGGATTGCACACAGTATCGAGGTCCATCACGCCGGCCAATTGGTAGGTGGCCTTTATGGTTTAGCGATGGGACCGGTATTTTTCGGCGAATCGATGTTTTCAAACATCGCCGATGCCTCTAAAGTGGCCCTTGCTCACTTGGCGGGCGCTATGCAGGCACATGGCGGCAAGTTGATTGATTGCCAAATGCACACACCGCACCTTGCAAGCATGGGTGCGACAACAGTCGCCCGAGAGACGTTCATCAACTATCTTGAACAGTGGTTGCCCGAAGCGGCGTTTAATGTGTCATCACATGAGGCATTGTCAGTGCCTGCATCCCCCTGGCTAGAAGCGGTATCGCGCTATAACACCCCGTGATGCTGGCTGGGTTGGGTTAATTTATCAAGGAGGCAAGCTTTGAGTAGTAATACTCCGCGTCGGCCGGTGCGGGACCTGCGCTTCTTCCTTACCGTGCCTCATGCCTGCAGCTATTTACTCGGCAAAGAAGCGACAACGCTTTTTCTTGACCCGCAAGAGTCTCCCGTTCGGGGCGTATATGACTCGCTGGCGCTACTCGGGTTTCGGCGCAGTGGTCGGCATCTCTACCGGCCCCACTGTGAAAACTGTAATGCCTGCCAGTCCGTGCGTATTCCTGTGGAGCCCTTTGCGCCCAACCGCTCCCAGCGCAAGGTGTGGCGCCGGAACGCAGATATCACTACCCGCGTCGTCCCTGCACGCTATGAGGCGCGACACTATGAGCTCTATGCACACTATATTCGCCATCGCCATGCCGATGGTGACATGTACCCACCCAATCGTGAACAGTACCGCACGTTTTTAACTCTGGAGGAGCCGTATGCCTACCTGCTGGAGATGTATGCAGGCTCGGAGCTGGTGGCCGTATCGGCATTTGATCAGCTAGAGCATGGTCTTTCGGCCATTTACACGTTTTTTGGCGTTGGCGATGCACTAGACAGGCGCTCTTTAGGCACCCTTGCTATCCTTCAGCTCATTGCGCTGACGCGTGAAAAAGGCCTGTCCCACCTGTATTTAGGGTACTGGATCGAAGAGTGCCGTAAAATGCGCTACAAGCAGGATTTTTCTCCCATTGAAGTACTGGATGGGCGTTATTGGCGGCCCTTAATTCGCTAAAGCCAGCAAATTAAGCCAGCTTTTTTGCCTTGACGACGGGCTTACGGCACAATATAGCGCTGTTTCTTAAGTGTCAGCCTTCTGGCCCTTAAAACCTGAAACGGTTTTGGTTTGCTAACTACGTTAAATAAGTGAGGATCTGCCTATATGGCACGCGAAGATCATATTGAAATGGAAGGTGTTATCGTTGATACCCTTCCCAACACCATGTTCCGTGTTGAGCTTGAGAACGGTCACGTTGTAACCGCTCATATCTCCGGCAAAATGCGTAAAAACTATATCCGCATTCTGACGGGCGATAAAGTGAAAGTGGAACTAACGCCGTACGATCTTTCCAAAGGCCGCATTGTCTACCGTTCGCGCTAAGCCTTTATAACGCCTTTTCAGCCAGCACGCAGTACGGCGCCGTTACCTGTATACGACAACGCCCCGTCGAAGACAGGGCGCTGTGCATTACGGTATGATTAGGCGCTACACATTAAGGCGATCTTAGCGCCCTTTTCAGGGCGCATCCGCCATCTCAGTCTCGGTGGAGAGATGCAGTTCCCCCTCCTCCAGACTGACATGCACAATACCGCCATTATCGGCCAACTCGCCAAACAGAATCATTTCGGCAAGCGGCTTTTTCAGCTTCTCTTGAATCAAGCGCGCCATGGGGCGAGCACCCATATCCGGATCGTAGCCTTTCTCGGCCAACCAATCCCGAGCCGCATCATCAACCTCGAGCTGTACACGCTTCTCGTCCAGCTGCGCCTGCAGCTCAATCAAGAATTTGTCGGCCACGTTGCGCACAACAGACGTCGGTAACGCATGGAACTGAATGATACCGTCCAAGCGGTTACGGAACTCCGGCGAGAACGTACGGCGGATGACTTCCATCGCATCGGTTGAGTGATCCTGGCTTTGGAAACCGATAGAGCGACGCGAGGCCTGCTCAGCACCTGCGTTAGACGTCATGATGACAATAACATGGCGGAAGTCGGCTTCACGTCCGTTGTTATCGGTCAGGCGGCCATGATCCATTACCTGCAGCAGCAGGTTAAAGACTTCAGGGTGCGCTTTCTCAATTTCATCCAACAACAGTACGCAGTGCGGCTGCTTGGTCACTGCTTCGGTTAAAAGCCCGCCCTGGTCATACCCGACATAGCCGGGAGGCGCACCGATCAAGCGCGATACGGTGTGACGCTCCATGTACTCCGACATATCAAAGCGCACAAGCTCGATACCCATGATATGGGCAAGCTGCTTGACCACTTCGGTTTTACCTACACCCGTCGGCCCAGCAAACAGGAAGCTACCTACCGGCTTATCGGGGGATTTAAGCCCTGCACGCGAAAGCTTGATAGCGGCAGAGAGCGTATCAATGGCTTCGTCCTGACCGAACACCAGCATTTTCAGGTCTCGATCGAGCTTCTCAAGCAGCTTGCGGTCCGAGCTTGAAACGCTCTTCGGCGGGATACGCGCAATAGAGGCCACAATGGCTTCCACTTGCTCTACATCAATGGTGTTTTTGCGCACTTCAGGTGGCAATAGCCGCTGGTGAGCGCCCGCCTCGTCAATGACGTCAATGGCCTTATCCGGCAAATGACGGTCGTTGATGTAACGGTCAGCCAAGCGTGCCGCGCTTTCCAGCGCACCATCGGTGTACTTAAGCTCATGGTGCTCTTCAAAGCGTGAGCGCAGGCCTTTAAGAATTTTGATCGTATCGTCAACCGTGGGCGCGAGTACGTCGACTTTCTGGAAGCGACGCGCCAATGCACGATCTTTTTCAAAAATACCGCGAAATTCCTGGAACGTCGTGGAGCCAATACAGCGCAGCTCGCCCGAGGAAAGCAACGGCTTCAGCAGGTTAGAGGCATCCATTACGCCACCGGACGCGGCGCCCGCACCGATAATCGTATGAATTTCATCGATAAACAGTACAGCATTGGGCTGCTTGCGCAGCTCGCTCAACAGGCTTTTCAAACGCTTTTCAAAATCGCCGCGGTACTTGGTTCCGGCAAGCAGCGCGCCCATATCCAGCGAATAAACCACGGCGTCTGCAATAACGTCTGGAACATCTTCTTCAACGATACGTTTGGCAAGGCCTTCGGCCACAGCAGTCTTGCCCACGCCAGCCTCACCCACTAGCAGCGGGTTGTTTTTACGCCGACGCGCCAGAATCTGTACAACGCGCTCAAGCTCGTGGTCGCGGCCAATTAACGGGTCAATTTTTCCCAGCCGGGCTTGCTCGTTCAGGTTAGTGGCATATCCCGTCAGCGGATGTGCACCACCTTCACTTGTGCCTTCTTCAACGTCCTCACCCTCTTGCGGTGATGATGGCTGCGCTTGGCCATGGCCTGCTACTTTGGAAATGCCGTGGGCGATGTAGTTAACCGCATCGACACGGGCAACGCTTTGCTGCTTGAGGAAATAGACCGCTTGGCTTTCCTGCTCAGAAAAAATGGCTACCAATACATTGGCGCCGGTAACTTCGCTTTTGCCTGACGACTGAACATGGAAAACCGCCCGCTGTAGCACACGCTGAAAACCAAGCGTTGGCTGCGTTTCACGGTCCCCACTGCCTTCGGGAATAAGCGGTGTGGTTGAATTAATAAAATCCTGCAGATCGGACCGCAGCTTGTCGAGGTTTGCCCCACACGCTTTTAAGACATCAACTGCTGAGGCATTATCCAGCAACGCTAACAGTAGGTGCTCAACGGTCATGAACTCGTGGCGCTTTGAGCGTGCCACGGTAAAAGCCGTGTTCAGGGTCAGTTCAAGTTCTTTGCTCAGCATGGCAGTCCCCTTTTCGCTACTACCTAGGGCATTTCGCCACCTAGGACTTGCGTCGGATCAATTTAGTCGACCGGCACTTTCAACATCGGGTACAAATGGCAGGGTTGCAAGCCTCACCAACAAATTTTTATCAACCCTTTCAATTTGCGGCTTCAATATCACTCATTAACGGGTGTTCGCACTCACGTGCATACTCATTAACCTGATGACATTTGGTCTCTGCAATGTCTCGCGTAAAGACACCACAGGTCGCTTTTCCTTGGGTATGCACCGCCAGCATCGTTTGCACCGCTTTTTCGCTATCCATACTGAAAAATTCTTGCAGCACTTCAATAACAAAATCCATGGGCGTGTAGTCGTCGTTATGCAGCACGACCTTGTATAGAGGCGGTTGCGCTAAAGCGGGCTCAGCAGACTGAGTCGCTACATCCCCATCATCAGGCATTTCGGGCCGCGTCATGCCAGCCATCGCATATGACATTGCGGTTACATCAACCGTCGTCATACCGAACATTGTCATATCAAACATTGGAATAGACATAGATCGCACTGTTGGTTCTCTCAAGACGCATAAAACGACCTAGTCGGAACGACTCCACCTTTGCAGCCGCAAGGGTAACCCGTCAAAGACTATGACGCTTAAGTTCTACAAGGGTTCACATGGCATCCAAAATATCATACTTCAAAAGTCAAAAACCCCCGTTCTTTATTGGAACGAGGGTTTCGCTTTCACGCCCCCATTAACGAGGGCATTTTGGCCTTAACCTTTTGCCACCACGGCTAACGCATCGTTTAACGTTTTGCTCGGGCGCATGGCTTGGCTTGCCAGCTCACCGTTCGGACGGAAATAGCCCTGAATATCAACGGCTTTTCCTTGAACATCGTTAAGTTCTGCAACGATGGTTTGCTCATTGGCTTCCAGCTTCTCGGCCAACTTAGCAAACAGTGCTTTCAGTTCAGCATCGTCATTCTGAGCGGCCAGCGCTTCTGCCCAATAAAGCGCCAAGTAGAAGTGGCTACCACGGTTATCAAGCTCACCTACCTTACGTGAAGGCGACTTGTTGCTATCCAGGAACTTGCCGTTGGCTTCATCAAGCGTTTTCGCCAGCACGGTGGCACGTGCGTTGCCGAAGGTGCTGCCCAGGTGCTCAAGCGATGCCGCCAGCGCAAGGAATTCGCCCAGTGAGTCCCAACGCAGGTGATTCTCTTCCAGGAACTGCTGAACGTGCTTGGGAGCACTACCGCCCGCGCCAGTTTCAAACAGACCACCACCATTCATCAGCGGAACGATAGACAGCATCTTCGCACTGGTGCCCAGCTCCATGATCGGGAACAGGTCGGTCAGGTAGTCGCGCAGTACGTTGCCGGTGACAGAAATGGTGTCTTCGCCTTTGCGGATACGCTCAAGCGATACGGCCATGGCATCGACCGGCGCCAGGATACGAATATCCAGGCCGTTGGTATCGTGATCCTTAAGGTACGCTTCTACCTTTTTGATCAGCTGTGCATCGTGGGCACGATTAGCATCCAACCAGAAAATAGCCGGAATGCCGCTTTCGCGCGCACGCGTCACCGCAAGCTTCACCCAATCCTGAATCGGTGCGTCTTTAGCCTGGCACATACGCCAGATGTCGCCCGCTTCAACGTCATGACTAAACAGCGTATTGCCGTTTTCATCGGTAACCACTACGGTGCCGTCGGCATCGATCTGGAAGGTTTTATCGTGGGAACCGTACTCTTCGGCTTTTTGCGCCATCAGGCCCACGTTAGGCACGCTACCCATCGTGGTCGGATCAAACGCGCCGTGCTTTTTGCAATCTTCAATCACGGCCTGGTAGATCGTCGCGTAGCAACGATCCGGAATAACCGCTTTGGTGTCGTGCAGTTGGTCGTCAGCGCCCCACATTTTACCGGAATCACGAATCATCGCCGGCATGGAGGCATCGATGATCACATCAGAAGGTACGTGAAGGTTGGTAATGCCCTTGTGGGAGTTCACCATCGCCATCGGCGGACGCTCTTTATAAAGCGCTTCGATATCACCTTTGATAGCGTCTTGCTGGTCACTTGGCAGCGACTCAATGGCACTGTAGAGATCGCCAATACCGCTATTAGGGTTAAAGCCAGCTGACTTCAGCGCATCGGCGTGCTTTTCAAGTGCGGCTTTGTAGAACTCTTCAACCACGATGCCAAACATGATCGGGTCGGAAACCTTCATCATGGTGGCTTTCAGGTGGAGCGAGAACAGCACGTTGCGCGCCTTGGCATCGTTGATTTCGCTGTCAATAAAGCTGCGCAGGCGGCGGCTGCTCATGGAGGCCGCGTCAATCACTTCGCCTTCAAGAACGGCCAGGCCTTCTTTCAAGACCGTTTTAGTGCCATCTTTTTGCTGCAGTTCGATCTTGAGCTTGCCCGCTTTTTCCATGACGGCGGATTGCTCGCTGCCGTAGAAGTCGCCTTCGCTCATGTGAGCCACGTGAGACTGAGAGTCGCCGCTCCACTCGCCCATGCGATGCGGGTACTTGCGCGCGTAGTTCTTGACCGACTTCGGCGCACGGCGGTCAGAGTTACCTTCACGCAGCACCGGGTTTACCGCACTACCTTTGGCCTTGTCGTAAGCCGCCTTGATAGCTTTTTCTTCGTCGTTTTTAGGCTCTTCCGGGTACTCCGGCAGCGGGTAGCCTTGGCCTTGAAGCTCTTTGATTGTGGCTTTCAGCTGCGGGCCAGAGGCGCTGATATTGGGCAGCTTAATAATATTGGCTTCAGGCGTAGTCGCTAACTTGCCAAGTTCTGCCAGGTCATCACTAACGCGCTGCTCGTCGTTAAGCAGGTCAGGGAACTGGGCCAGAACACGTGCCGCCAATGAAATGTCGCGTGTCTCGACTTCAATCCCGGCCGGGTCTGTAAAAGCATCGATAATCGGTAACAGGGAATATGTCGCGAGCGCAGGGGCTTCGTCGGTAAGCGTATAAATGATCTTCGGCGTTTGGGACATTTTTGCGTTAACCTCTTTTCTCTGTCGCTTTAGTTATAAAATCCTAAGCTACGCGGCTCATTCGACGATAGACCGTGCCGCGAAGCGCGCTGAGCAGCTCAATCTGGCTGCCTTGATATCACTTCGGTGGTGTTGACGACGACTCCAGCGGTCACGCAGGAGTATACCAGCGCTGCACTTTAACCGCATGAGAGATTGTCGACAAATCTGGCGCACGATGTAAGAGACTTTATGAGCAGCCTATATTTACTCCACAAACCCTACCGCATGCTCTCCCAATTTACCGATAACGAAGGGCGAGCCACCCTGGCTAATGTTATTGACGTGCCCGGTATTTATGCGGCTGGGCGACTTGATTATGACTCTGAAGGTCTCCTGTTACTCAGTGATGACGGCGCGCTCATCCATCGAATTGCGCACCCTCGCCACAAGCAACCCAAAACCTATTGGGTACAGCTTGAAGGCCTGATCGACGACGCCGCGCTTAATGCGTTGCGGGCCGGGATTACGCTGAAGGATGGCCCTACCCGCCCTGCCAAAGCTCGACTAATAGCGCCACCGGCACTTGCCCCCCGCGAACCGGCCATCGACCCCAAGCGCCACCCCTCCACTAGCTGGTTGGAACTGACCATTAGCGAGGGCCGTAACCGCCAGGTACGCCGAATGACCGCCCACGTCGGGTTTCCCACGCTACGCTTGATTCGTGCCTCGATAGGCGCCTGGCAGTTGGGTGATTTACAGCCTGGTGAATGGCGCAAGGAAACCCTGCATGCCCCAAGAAAGGCGCCAGGCCCCCAGCGCTCGGGCAAACCGCCTGCCTCGCGCCAGCGAAAGCCCTCATGAGCGCTACTCGAAGCAGTGCCATTCACAGCACGGCCGCCTGTGTTATTCAGCGCAACGACCGCTTTTTACTGGTTGAAGAAGCCAAGGGCGGCCTAAATACCGTTTTTAACCAACCGGCGGGACATATTGAGTTGGGCGAAGGCCCTATGGCGGCAATAGTACGGGAAGTGCAAGAAGAGACGGCCTGGCAGGTGACGCTTACGGGCTATTTGGGGCTATATGTTTTTCACGCAAAGAATGGCCAGACCTTTCACAGCCACGGGTTTCTTGCCGAGCCGCTTAAGCAGCTAAACACCCCACTGGACCGTGACATTGTGGCGACCCACTGGCTAACGCTTGACGAAATTCGCGCATTAAAAGACGAAAACCGCTTAAGAAGCCCCTTGGTACTCAAACGCATTGAGGACGCTATCTGCGAACGCTGCTATCCATTAAGCGTCATTCAAGAGTGAAGCACTCGAAGCACCAACCCCCCATCGTGTATAATCACCGCCCAATTGCATATCACTTCAACCGAGGATGCCAATGACATCCACCAATGGCTCGCCCACTACCGAGGCGCCCGCCGCAGGCAAAGTAATTGTCGGCATGTCGGGTGGCGTCGATTCGTCTGTCTCCGCTCTTATCCTGCAGCAGCAGGGTTACGAGGTGGAAGGCCTGTTCATGAAGAACTGGGACGAAGACGACGGCACTGAATACTGCACGGCAAAGGAAGACCTTGCCGATGCCGAAGCAGTATGTGCCAAGCTGGGCATCAAGCTGCATACAGCCAACTTTGCCGCCGAGTACTGGGATAACGTGTTTGAGCACTTCCTGGAAGAGTACAAGGCCGGGCGTACGCCCAACCCCGACATTCTGTGTAACCGAGAGATCAAGTTTAAGGTATTTCTTGAATACGCCGAGATGCTGGGTGCCGAGAAGATCGCCACCGGTCACTATGTGCGTGAAGGACGGGTCCGCCAAGGCACCAGTGGTGTTCGCCCGCGCCTGCTTAAAGGGCTGGACGGCAATAAGGACCAGAGCTACTTCCTGCACGCGGTGCCCGAAGCGGCCATTGCCCGCACGCTATTCCCGGTAGGCGAGCTGGAAAAACCCGCCGTTCGTGCGCTTGCCGAAGCGCACGACCTGATCACTGCCAAGAAGAAAGACTCCACGGGTATCTGCTTTATCGGCGAACGGCGCTTCCGTGATTTTTTACAGCAGTATCTACCCGCGCAACCCGGCAAAATTGAAACGCCTGAAGGCGATGTGATTGGCGACCACATGGGGCTGATGTACTACACCCTGGGCCAGCGCCAAGGGCTGGGGATTGGCGGGCTGGCCAACTATTCCGAAGACCCATGGTACGTAGCGACAAAAGATTTAGAGCGCAACGTACTGGTCGTGGTACAAGGCAAGCATCATCCGCTGCTTTTTTCGGATACGTTGGCCACCGAGGCCATGGACTGGGTCGCAGGCGAACCACCCGCGGCGTCAGGCCGGTTTACCGCCAAAACCCGCTACCGGCAGAGCGACTGCCCCTGCGAAATGCGCACGTTGCCCGATGGCGGCGTTGAAGTGACGTTCGATGACCCGCAGTGGGCGGTGACGCCCGGCCAATCGTTGGTACTTTACGATGGCGATATCTGCTTGGGCGGCGGCGTTATTCGCGCGACCTGGAATGCCACGGAGACTGCCGCATGAGCACCCCCACTCCCATTCACCGGGCGCCTGACTCACCCGCTATACGCCAGGCGCTTGCCCTGGCCGGAGTGTTTCAAGCGGCCAGCCTGGTGGATGAGCTAGCGCGCACCGGCCAAGTGGATACCCGCTCCTGGGACACGCTGATTGAAGCGACCGTGGATACCAACCCCGAAAGCTTTGAAGCGATCTATGGTGGCCATCCCAACAACCTGCGCCGTGGCCTTGAAACGCTTGAGGCGCTGGTAGGCCGTAAGCAGGCCAATCCGGTAGTGCTGCGCTACGGTTTTACGATTTTACTGGTCATGAATAAGCTGCGCACCAACAACGACATGATGGATTCTCTGGGCCAGCACCTTACCCGCATTCAGGGTCAGGCCGAACACTTTAGCGCTACCCATGAAAACGTCATCTCAAGCCTCGGCGAAGCTTACAAAGAGACGGTTTCCACGTTTAAAACGCGCATTGTAGTGCAGGGTGACCCCTCATTACTGCAAAGCCGTATGATGCCGGAACGCGTGCGTGCCTGCTTATTGTCAGGCATTCGGTTTGGGCTCTTATGGCATCAGCAGGGCGGACGCCGCTGGAAGTTGATTTTTCAGCGCAAAGCTCTGCGTCGTGCGCTGGATAGCCTCGGTTAGCGCTTTTAAATGGCGGATATTGTGCCTCTTTACTTTTTCCCGACTCACCTGTTCTTGAACTACTTGGAAACGATGCCATGCAACTCTCCGCTTTGACTGCTCTCTCTCCTGTTGACGGTCGCTACAGCGCCAAAGCGTCCGCGCTGCGCGAACACTTCAGTGAATTTGGCCTGATACGCGCCCGTGTAATTGTGGAAGTACGCTGGTTGCAGCGCATGGCGGAGCACAATCAAATCGTTGAAGTACCGCCTCTTTCAGCCGAGGCGACCGCCTTTCTGGAGCAGTTAGTGGGTGAGTTCTCGATTGCTGATGCCGAACGTATCAAAGAGATTGAGCGGACTACCAATCATGATGTGAAAGCCGTCGAGTACTTCCTGAAAGAGAAAATTGCTGGCAACGCCGAATTGAACGCAGTGACCGAGTTCATTCACTTTGCGTGCACCTCGGAAGACATCAACAACCTTTCTTACGGTGTAATGCTGGCCGATGGCCTTAAAGCGCTGTTGCCTACCATGCACGAAGTAGCCGATGAAGTGGCCAAGCTGGCGATTACCCACGCTGCTCAGCCAATGCTCTCGCGCACCCACGGCCAAACGGCAAGCCCCACCACGCTTGGCAAAGAGATGGCTAATGTGGCCTACCGCTTAAAGCGCCAGCTCAAGCAGATCGAGCGCGTTGAGATTTTGGGTAAAATTAACGGCGCCGTTGGCAACTACAACGCTCACCTGACGACCTACCCCGACATCGATTGGGAAGCGAATGCGCGCACCTTCGTCGAAGGGCTGGGGCTAAGCTTCAACCCCTACACGACGCAAATTGAGCCTCACGACTACATTGCCGAGCTGTTCGATGCGGTATGTCGTTTCAACACCATTTTGATCGACTTTGATCGTGACGTTTGGGGCTATATTTCGCTGGGTTACTTCAAGCAGCGCACGGTTGAAGGCGAAATCGGCTCATCCACGATGCCGCACAAAGTTAACCCTATCGACTTTGAAAACTCGGAAGGCAATCTCGGCCTGGCTAACGCCGTACTTGCTCACTTGTCGCAAAAACTGCCCATTTCCCGCTGGCAACGCGACTTGACCGACTCCACCGTGCTGCGCAATTTAGGGGTAGGTTTGGCGTATGGCCTGATTGGCTATCACGCCAGCTTAAAAGGCATCAGCAAACTGGAAGCCAACCCTGAGCGCCTGGCCGCCGACCTGGATAACAGCTGGGAAGTGCTGGCCGAGCCGATTCAAACCGTTATGCGCCGCTACGGTATTGAAAAGCCCTATGAAAAACTTAAAGAGCTGACACGTGGCAAGCGTATTGATCAGGCAGGCTTTGCCGCCTTCATCGATACCCTTGAGCTGCCAGACGACGTTAAAGCAGCGCTAAAAGAGCTTTCCCCAGCAAGCTATATTGGTAATGCACAAGCGCAAGCTGAAGCACTTACTCAACGCCTGGGCAGCTTGTCATAAGCGCTGCGGCCACTCAATTAGGATACCGCCATGAGCCAACACGATAAGCCACTTACCCTGCTGGGCGATTTAACGCCCGAGGACTTCCTGGCCAACTACTGGCAACAGAAGCCGCTGCTGATTCGTGGCGCTATACCTGACTTTCTAAGCCCGATTGATCCTGATGAACTGGCGGGCCTTGCTTGTGAACCGGGTGTAGAAGCGCGCCTGGTAGAAGAAAAAGGCCCCGACAGTGCCTGGCAGGTTTCTCATGGCCCGCTTGATGAAGCTACGTTTGAGCGCCTGCCTGAAGGCCACTGGAGCCTGTTAGTACAGGCGGTTGACCACTATGTACCGTCGGTTGCTGCGCTGATGGATGAGTTCGACTTTCTGCCACGCTGGCGGTTAGACGATATTATGATCAGCTATGCACCGCCGGGTGGCAGCGTCGGCCCGCATATCGACCAGTACGATGTCTTTTTACTACAAGCCAGCGGTCACCGTCGTTGGCAGCTAGGGGGTAAGCAATCCGATGATGCCCCGATTATTCAGGGCATTGACCTGCGTATTCTAGAAACCTTTGAGGTTGAACCAGACTCAGACTGGACATTGGCACCAGGCGATATGCTTTATCTTCCACCAGGTTGGGCGCATCACGGCGTCAGCCAGACCGATGACTGCATGACGATTTCGGTAGGCTTTCGCGCACCGTCTGCCGATGAGTCCATTACCTCTTACGCGGATTACCTGGGCGAGCAGTTGCCTGCTTCAAAGCGCTACAGCGATGCAGGCATGGCGCCCGCAAGCCAGGCCGGTGAGCTGGATGATGCGGCTATCGAGCGCATGCGCCAGTTTATGCTCTCGACGCTGGACAACCCTGAGCAAATGGCGCAGTGGTTTGGCCGCGTGATGACGCAACCCAAATACATGGATCAGGTCGCCCCGCTGGAGTCGCCGTTGGATGAAGCAGCGCTGGTAGCGCACCTGCAAGCGGGTGAACCGCTTTTTGCAATGCCCGGTTCACGCTTTGCCTGGCGTAGCGATTCGCGCGGTACCACGCTGTTTGTCGATGGCGATGGCCATTCCTGCTCTGAAGCGCTTGCCAAGCGCCTGTCAGAATCGGCTCCCTTCTATGAAGACGTTCTTGAGCTTGACGGTGCGGCGGCGTTACTTACCCAGTTGGTTAACACTGGCAGCATGGGCTTCATGGATGAAGAGGAGGACGAAGAGTAGATTCAGCACCTACCCAACGCCTCTCAATATTGAGTGCTAAACGCCATCTTCGGGTGGCGTTTTTTTATGGGCCAGTTACACACCTGACGAAAAACGACTACACAAACACACCATTTTGTTAACCCTCTGTCGTCAAGTTACAACCCCGTCTGCCTCCAAGTGTCAATTGTTGAATCCCTCCTTGTCGTCAATAGTTATTGCACTGCAGCGCTACCAGGTATCTCTGCCTAGACAGAAACCACGCCTTACAGCCGGTAGCCGCTGATAACGTTTTCGCAAGTGCAGCACCAACACACAACCTTGCGAAGTGCTATTTAACCCTGGAGGAATTGCTCATGTCTGGACTACTTAACGATATTAAAGCCATCGCTCAATTACGTGAGGCCCAAAGCGGCAAGTGGGAGGCGATTAAGCCTGAACATGCAGCGCGGATGCGTGCTCAAAACCGTTTTCATACAGGGCTCGATATTGCGCGCTATACCGCCGAAATAATGCGCAATGACATGGCTGCCTACGATGCCGATACGGCACAGTACACGCAGTCACTAGGCTGCTGGCACGGCTTTATTGGTCAGCAGAAGATGATCTCCGTCAAAAAGCATTTCGGCACCACCAAACGCCGCTACCTCTACCTTTCCGGCTGGATGGTCGCTGCCTTACGTTCCGAATTTGGCCCTCTTCCCGACCAGTCCATGCATGAGAAAACCTCGGTCGCCAATCTGATTGAAGAGCTTTACACCTTCTTGAAGCAGGCCGATGCCTGGGAGCTTAACCATCTTTTCCGCGCCCTGGACGACGCAAAAACCAGCGGTGACAGCGCCAAAGAGCAGGAAGTCATTAGCAAAATCGACAATTATGATACTCATATCGTGCCTATTATTGCCGACATTGATGCCGGTTTTGGTAATGCGGAAGCCACCTACCTGCTAGCGAAGAAGTTTATTCAAGCCGGCGCATGCTGCATTCAGCTCGAAAACCAGGTGTCCGACGAGAAACAGTGCGGCCACCAGGATGGCAAGGTCACGGTTCCGCACGAGGATTTTCTAGCCAAAATTAACGCTGTCCGGTACGCGTTTCTTGAGCTCGGCGTGGAAGATGGCGTTATCGTTGCTCGTACGGACTCGCTGGGCGCCGGGCTGACCCAGAAGATTGCCGTGACCCATGAGCCAGGCGACCTCGGCGATCAGTACAACAGCTTTCTGGATGGTGACGTTATCGAGAATGCTGCCGATATCAATAATGGCGATGTGGTTATCAAGCAACACGGCAAGCTGGTCAAGCCCAAGCGTTTGGCATCAGGGCTATATCAGTTTAAAGCTGGATCGGGTGAAGACCGCGTCATTCTTGACTGTATTACCAGCCTGCAAAATGGCGCCGACTTGCTGTGGATTGAAACGGAAAAGCCTCACGTTGGGCAAATTGCCAGCATGGTCAACCGTATCCGTGAAGTGGTGCCCGATGCCAAGCTGGTTTACAACAACTCGCCCTCTTTCAACTGGACGCTCAATTTCCGTCAGCAGGTGTTCGATGCCTGGCAAGCCGAGGGTAAGGATGTGTCCGCCTATCAACGTGACAAGCTAATGAGTGTCGAGTACGACACTACCGAGCTTGGCCAGTTGGCGGATGAATGGACGCGCAATTTCCAGCGTGACTCTTCCCGTGAAGCGGGTATTTTTCACCATCTTATTACGCTGCCCACCTACCACACTGCGGCGCTTTCAACCGACAACCTGGCCAAGGGATACTTTGGTAAAGAGGGTATGCTGGCCTACGTACAAGGTGTTCAGCGAGAAGAGATTCGCCAAGGGATTGCCACGGTAAAACATCAAGACATGGCAGGATCTAATATTGGCGATGACCATAAGGAATTCTTCCACGGCGACGCAGCGCTTAAAGCAGGCGGCAAAGATAATACAATGAACCAGTTTGGCTAATTTAGCCGTACACGCACTCTACGACGAAGTATCTTTATCTCAGGAGGCTTTTTAGCCTCCTTTTTTTATTGTTAGGCATGCACACTGTTTTCTTATTCTCTGTCTACACTGGGATTTACGGCCTTTTGATATTCTCTGGTCTTAATTAGTCAATTCAGTTACTTTTTATAAGCATTGTTCTACCCTTGAAGCACCTGATTACTACTTTTTTAAGCTGCATACTTTGGAGGTTTTAATGAAACGTTTACTACCTGTTGCTGCGTTAAGCATCCTGACCTTGGCCGGGTGTGCCAATACAGCTCCCTACTCAGGTGATGTGTATCGCGGCAACCAAGCCAAAACCAGCCAAAGCGTTACCTATGGCACCATTGTAGCGGTAAGACCTGTACAAATTCAGGCGGATAGCCGTGCGGGAGGCTTGCTGGGCAGTGGCGGCGGCGCCATCATTGGTGGCCTTTTGGGTAGCCAAGTGGGTGGCGGTTCAGGTCGTCAGTTGGCAACCGTTGCCGGCGCTCTGGGTGGTACGATTGCGGGCACCGCTGCTGAAGACCGCGCCAACCGCATCAGCGCACTGGAAATGGAAATCCGCCTTGATGATGGAAGCGACGTGGTGGTGGTACAAGGAGCTGATCACGCCTACCAGGCAGGCCAGCGCGTTCGCCTGATCGGTAGTGGCTCAAACGTAAGCGTCGCTCCGTATTAATAGCGCTTCGCCGATAGGCTTGGGTTTATAGGTCTCGGGCTTGTAGGCCAGGTAAGATGAACATTTACCACGCTGAGTGAGCTATTTGTTTTAATGCAAAAAATGCCCGGCTATCTTTAGCCGGGCATTTTTATTTTCATAGCGGCAATGACATTCGCCGCTTGATAGCTTAATTAGTGCGACATACTGCTCGCCCAATCGGCCAGCTTCACAATTACCCAACCAACCAACGCCAGTAAAATAGCCACAAGCAAAATATCCACCGGACGAACCAGCGTTGTTGCGCCTAATACAGCCAGCGTCGTTACCCACAAGTAGCGATTATCGCCGTGGCTTTTCATCACGTCAGGCAAAAGCCGGTCCAGGCCTTGGCTGATGCCATTGTTCCACTTCTGATTAGCAAAGTAGGCAATCAGGACAAATGCAATAAGCCAAATAAAGAAGATTGTCATAGCAAGCTCCAGTGAGAGTGATCTTAAAGTGGGAAAAGTTGTTGGCTTAGGGTATCCCCGGTGACTGCAAGGCGCAACACCACTATTAGCGAGTAGGCGTAAAAACCCGGCTTCCCCCCCTGACAAGCCGCGCCTCACGCGTTACCATATTGGGACATGCACTCACCGAAAGGTTATCCAATGCAAATTGCGCAAAACTCGGTTGTCGCGTTCCACTATACCCTGACCAACGATGCAGGTGAGGTGCTCGACAGTTCCGAAGGCCGTGAGCCGCTCACGTATCTTCATGGCGCTGGCAACATCATTCCGGGCCTGGAGAAAGAGCTGGAAGGCCGCGCAGCGGGCGACAAGCTGAACGTTAAAGTATCCCCCGAAGAGGGCTACGGCGAAGTTCAAGAGCAACTAGTACAAGAAGTACCGCGTGATGCTTTTCAGGGCGTTGAAAACATTGAGCCGGGCATGCAGTTCCAAGCCCAGACTCAAGGCGGCCCACTGATGGTGACCGTTAAGAACATCGAAGGCGATACCGTCATCGTTGACGGCAATCACCCGCTGGCAGGCCAGCAACTTAACTTTGACGTTGAGATTGCAACCGTACGTGAAGCAAGCCAGGAAGAAACCGAGCACGGTCATGTGCACGGCGAAGGTGGCGTTGAGCACTAAGTGCCCACGTTTGCTAAAAAGGCAGCCTGCGGGCTGCCTTTTTTATGCCTTCTTTAAAGGCAGCAACGGCGCTCGAAATAGCGCATTCCTAGCGTGATGGTTAACGTAACCGTTAATAGAATCCACGAAGCCCAGGCCACACCAAGCCAGCCAGCTCCCTGCCAGAAAGGCTCCAGCCAGAAGCCGCCGAGACTTGCACCTACATAATAAAACACCAGATAAAGGGCTGATGCGCTGCCACGCGCGCCTTGGGCATAGCGCCCCACCCAGCTGGACGCCAGTGAGTGCGTTAAGAAAAAACCAAACGCATTAATCGTTAGACCGACAATAATTAGCACCAGCGAATCATTCAGAGTAACGGCGGTACCTGCCATCAGAATCGCCACGCCTGCCATCATGCAGGTAGCAGGAGACGTGCGCTCGGCCAGTCGGCCAGAAATAGCCGATGCAAAAGTGCCGCCCAAATAGGTCAGGAAAATCAGCCCCAGTCCGCTCGCTGCCAGCGCATAAGGAGTAGCGGCCAAGCGAAAGGTGATGTAGCTATATTGATTGATAAAGATAAGAAAATTGATGCCGCCCAGGCAGTAGGCTGCAAGCAGCACCGGGTTGCGCAAATGCCCGGCCAGGTCTGCCAGCGCGCGGCGAAGCTGAAAACGCTTGGGCTCAAACGCATGGCTATTAGGCAATAAGCGCCAAAATACCGCGCAGCCAACCAGAGTCATCACCCCAACCACAATAAAGGAGGCAGAGGGCCCACCTATCTCCGCGACGGCACCCCCTACGACCCGACCGCTAATACCGCCCAACGTATTGGCGCCAATATAGAGCCCTACGGCGCTTAGCAGCGCAGACTTTTCAAAGGCATCGCCCATCCAGGCAATGGCAACGGCGGGTAGACCGCCTAATACAAATCCCTGAACCAAGCGAAGCAGTAGCAGACTTTCAAAGTTCGGAGCAAATGCCAGCGCCAGCGAACAGCCCCCCGCCAGTAGTAGCGTGATACGCATAATGCCTTCACGGCCTATCGCATCGGAAAGCGGTCCAAAGACCAACAGGGACAAGGCAAGCGACAGCGTAGCAACCGACATCAGCAGGCTGACGCCTAAGGTAGACACCTCGTAGGCCGTTTTAAGCTCGGGCAGTAACGGTTGAGGAACATACAGATTAATAAATACCAGAAATGACCCTAAACACAGGGCCACTGTTGCTCGCCACCAAGCGCGTGTTTTGGCTTCAATCATGCCATTCCCAGGAGTAGACAACTTGCGGGGCTGGAAGCGAAACGCCAACAGCCCTGCCCCTTCACGGCGTGAAGTTACTGCCTAAATAAGCAAGGTTGGTGGGTTCCAGCGCCCGACGTGACTGCCAGTAATAACGCTGCCAGTAGCTGTTATCCAAACTGGAAATGATGACGCCTTGTGAGGTAGAGGCATGTAAAAAGTAGCCATCTCCGACATAGATACCCACATGGTTATAACGCCCTGGCGGACGGAAGAAAACCAGATCGCCCGCCTGCAGCTCTTGGCGGTCGATCGAGCGTCCCTCATGTATCTGGCCCGAAGTGGAACGGGGTAGTTCTAAATTAAACGTATCGCGATAAACATTACGTACCAGCGCCGAACAGTCGATTCCTCGCTCTGACGTCCCGCCGATGCGGTAAGGCGTCCCCGACCATCGCTGGTGCTGTTCCAGTAGTGCCTGGCGCACCAGAGTCGGTGGTGGTGTCTGAAAACTACGTAGCTGGTCTAATGAATTACTGACGGGTGACATCTGAGGACTAACGCCTTTCGCCATTCCTGGCAGCGTCATCGAGAAATAGTCCTCGGGCGGCTCGATAGATTGATGCGAAGAGCCTGCACAGCCAGTCAGAAAAGCAATGACAACACAAACACTTACAACACGGACAGCGGTCACAGCGGGGTGTGGCAACGCAACCATGCGATTAACCTCGTACTATTATGGTGAAGGTAGGGTAATTAACACGCGTTAAACTATAAGCTAGACAATGCATGGTTGGCGAGTCTCAATGTAATGTTCGTGAATCACCGGGTAAGGTGTCGATATGCAGCGGCGCAAAATGGCGCGGTTTATTACCCGGAAAATCGAGGCTTGCCCAAGGGCCCGCAAGGATCGGTGCACCGCACACCCAAGCCACCATGGCTTGACGAAATCCGGCTAAAAAGCTGTCACGTTCGGGTGTTTCACCCATAAAAAACGAGAATCCAGCATACATTCCTGCGGCATACTCTTGCCAGCCAGCATAGTGATTAGCCGCCAAATGGTGCGCACGGTCCAGCACCTCGGCAAATGCCTGGCTTTCCAGCCAACCCAACTGCCGGGCAGCGATCGCCAAATCGACAAGCTGAGCAATATCCCATGCGGCCATGTCAACATCATTACAGCTATCTTCATTACCCTGCACACGCCGTAGGCGAAGCAGATGGTGGCGATCTTCTTCGGCACAGTCACCCGATTCCAGAATCGCGATTTCCGCCTCTAGACGCTCCGGGTTCAGCGTATAGGGGGCATAGTTGATCTGATACTCCTGGCGGTCGCCAGCCTCCAACATAAAGGTTAGAAACTCTTGCATATCGGCGGCACTACTCAAGTGATAGTGACTCTCCACCCACTCTTTAATGTCCGCGCACTCGCGCGCACTTTCTGGCTGAGGCTCACTCCACACGGCGCTATTAAGCGGCCCAACCAGTGACATGGCCGTAAAATGGGTAAGCGTTGGCCGCCCGCCTGGCTCGCACCAGACATCGGGGCGCCAGTCCAGCCAGTAAAAGAGGCTCCCTGGATCATCCAGGTGCCAAGCGATCTCGTTAATTAACGAGGTATGCTCAGGCTCCGGCAAGCAGCTTTCCCAGGCAAACCAGGCTTCCAGCAACCGCTTGGGGTTAGGGTAAAAACGGCACAAGCAGCTACGTAGTTCACGGGCATAAGCAAGCAGCGGCTCACGCTCGAATAAACCGCTATCCAGCGACATGTGCAAATAGAAGGCAAACTTTTCCGCCATATGGATAGTGGCCGCATGACGGCTGACACCCTTCACCGCATTACGCTGCTTCAACTCGTCTGACGTGGGCTGACCAAACAGCGTGTGTGATGGTGGCAACACGCCGTGCACCGCATCGGCCGCTAACTGATTAAGATGATGTGCCTGGGCAGGCAGCCAGTAACGGGCTAGAACAGCAGGGCCCTCATCCGCATGCAGGCCAAGTGACTCTTGAAGGTAAAGCGCGGCATCTGCTCGGCGCTGTTCGGCAATGGGTGCGCCGGGGTTTAGCTGGCGCAGCATGACATCGGGTTCACGTACCCCCGCTAACGCCAGCAGCCAGTGATGGGACGTATTGCGCCACGCTTTGACACGCTGTTGTGATGCTTGGCGACTCGTCTCATTCAACAGCGTAGAGGGCGGGCAGGCCCATGGGCTATGTGCGGCGTTGAGCAGTAAGACGTGATGAGGATTAGGCGTCATATCGCGTCGGTCGACACCCTCAAAAAGGCTCTGACCGCGCATATAGGCTTTTAGAATAGCGCGCCAGTCGTGGTAGCGATGATTCATTAGGTCCGCTGCGTGGCATGCAAGATCATCCGCTTCTGCCTGGCTTAACCAACCACAGCAAGCACCGGCCCAGGCAATCTCCACCAGCCGCAGCCAGTCCCACGCGGCCCACTCAAGCGGCTCGCCTTGGCTTACAAACGCGTTGAGGACACCCGCGTAGGGCGAGTCTTCTATTTCATCCTGCTGCCAAGCAAGCCGTTGGGCGTTATCCATCCCCAGCAGCTCACGAGCTTCAATATCCCAGCGCTGACGCTCTCCCTGAGCGCTCAACCATAGCGCCACTTCGAGTAGCTGCTCGCGGTCATTGATCTGCCAAATGCGCTCAAGCCAGTGGTCGGCTTCCGGCCAATCGGCTCGGTTTGCGGGGTAGCTAATAATGGGGCGAAACAGCGCACATAAACGCCACACCTGCGCTTCTGTCGCCTGGGGCCATAACGGCGCCGGTGCGGGCAACTGTGCCAGCGTATGTTCAAGCCTTTGCCAGGTAATCCCTTCGTCTTCGCTTTCCAGTGCTGAGAGTGCCTGGCAGGCGTCAATAAAACGATCATCCGCGCCGGTTTCCCAGCCCTTGGCGCCCAGCACCCGGCGCAGCTCTGAAAGCCAGCCGCGTAAATCGCTGTAGTCAGCGGTAATACGGCGGATAACATGGTGCGCCCAGGCATGAGCCTGATCGGCATTTAACCACCCTGCTGCCCCGGCCAACGCCGACCACTCAAGCGCACCCAATAAGCGGTCCGCTTCTCCTGTCGAAGCGCCTAACGCATGAAAAAGCTGTTCGGCCAGCTCGTTACGGCTGGTAATACCCAGTTGCAGCAAACGCTGCTCAGCAGCTTGCGTATCCACCGAGAGCGGATGCGGGGTAAATGCCCAATCACACAGCACCAGCTGTTGGGCCCACCAAGCGTTTAACGCGTCGACCAAGAGACACCTCGAAACAAAAAATCTACCAGCAGTGCGCTAGAGCAAAGCGCCTTAGTGTAACGGAAAGTGGTGGCAAGACCGATAGCTAAACTGACCGATTGGTGCAAAACGACACTGCCCGACACAAGGCCGGGCAGCAAATGATATCGAACCAGTGCGCCGCTTAAGCACGGCGTCTTTTATTTAACGCTACGCACTTCGCACTTTACTAATAACCCACAGCAGTACGACAGCCCCTACCGTAGCGGTCACTAGCGAGCCAATAAAGCCGCCCGCCTGCAAGCCTAGCAAACTAAACAAAAAGCCACCTAACACGGCCCCAACGATACCCACACCGATATTGCCCAGGATGCCGAAACCGCCGCCGCGCATGATATTGCCAGCGATCCAGCCAGCCAAACCACCAATAATTAACCACGCAATAAAGCCCATAGTGCCTCCTTGATATCCACTTTTCAGGGTTTTACCTATGTCTCTTACCTGCCAACCTAGGCGTTTTACCTACTCATTATGCTTGTCCTACCATAGCACACAGCGCGACAATCCTGCCTGATTTGATACACACCCTTTTAAGGAACGCTCATGACCCCTGATTCACTCGTAACTCTTATGGCTAGCGTAGACGGCCAGCAAATAGCGACGTGGGAAGGACGCAATGTCGCTCTTTTCAATATGCCCTGGGGCGAACTTGCCATTAGCCTACAAGGTGCTCAAGTGCTTCACTTCAAACCTGCCAATGATACCGGCTGGCTTTGGGTAACACCGACACCGCCCGCAATGCCCGACGTTATACGCGGCGGCATCCCATTATGCTGGCCCTGGTTTGCAGACGAGCGCTACGCCGACGAAAGTCCTGAGCGCGACGGCCCATTCCACGGTTTGGCTCGCCAAGCCAGTTGGCGGCTGGACGCCGTTGATGAGCACGCAGAGGGAATTGAGGTGCACCTTTCTCCCGAGCACCCTCTGCACAACCAACTCACCGCACGCGTGGTGGTTCAGGCCAACGCGCAGCGCTTAAATGTTGAGCTTATCAGTGAAAATATCGGCGATGCGCCGGTTAAAACCAGCGGTGCACTGCACACCTATTTAGCCGTTGATGACGTGCATCAGTGTCGTGTGGAAGGTCTTGCGGGCGCCCGTTACCTGGACAAACTGCGTGATTTTGCGGAGTCCGAGCAACAAGGCACGCTGGCTATCCGTGGCGGCATCGACCGAATTTATCACAGCAATGAAGCCGTGCTTCTAGATGATGGCGTGCGCCGCTTGCGCGTTGCCAAGCAGTCAAGTGATTCAACCGTGGTGTGGCACCCCGGTGCGAACCCTCCCGGCGACACACCTGCTGACGCCGCGCGCCATTTTTTGTGCATTGAAGCCGCCAACACGCGCCTTGACCCGGTGTGGCTGGTACCAGGCGCCCAGCACCTGCTGGGGACAACGCTAAGTCGCGGTTAATGCACGGTTCATCAACCCTTGGCTATGCTATTCACTATGCTAGCAACCAAATTAGCCATTACGTTTGCAACGCCGCCAGCCACTAATGTTCGCTCACTACGTGAGCCGCTTACGGCCACGGCCCCATGACTTCTGAATTCAGGATTAACAAAAGGAACGCCAGGATGCGCCAGCCGTTAAGCCGCGAACTGAGTAACTTACTGGAACGAGGCCGAGACCGTCAGCTGCGCTTAGCGGTAACAGGGCTATCACAAGCGGGCAAAACGGCGTTTTTAACCTCGTTGGTGAACCAGCTACGTCATGCGGGCGTCGAGGCAAGGCTGGATTTACTGCCCGCCGCCCGAGATGGCCGCTTACTGGGCGCACAGCGGCTTAATCAACCCGATCTTGGCGTCCCCCGCTTCCCCTACGACCCGGGCATGGCAGCACTGCGCGATACGCCGCCGCGCTGGCCCGAACCGACACGGGGCATCAGCGAATTACGCCTGCAGTTGCGCTATCGGCCTGCGCAAAACGGCTGGCTGTCACCGGATATCGCCCATTTAACTCTGGACCTGTTTGATTACCCGGGCGAATGGCTGCTCGATTTACCGCTGCTGCAGCACGATTTTTACAGCTGGTGCCAGGCCCAGCCCTTGTTGGAAGGCGAGCAGCGGCGCGCACTCTTCAGCGAGTGGTTAGACGCGGTGAAAGCTTTAGACCCCGCTGCTGAAGCGGACGAAGCGCAACTGGCGCACTTGGCTGATGCCTATGCGCAAGGGCTTCGTCGTGCCAAGGCAGCGGGCTTTTCGGACCTTCAACCAGGGCGTTTTTTGCTTCCCGGTGAGCTGGCGGGCGCCCCGGTGCTGCAGTTTTTCCCCCTGCCCCATCTTGATGCTTCCAGGGAAATGCTCAACAACCTGCCCCAAAGCAGCCTTTACGCCACGCTTGCTGCCCGTTTTCGCTACTATCAGCAACAGGTGGTGAAGCCCTTCTATCGTGATCATTTCAGGCGTTTTGATCGCCAGATTGTACTGGTCGATGTACTGGGTGCACTGAACGCCGGGCCAGAACGGTTTGAGGACCTTTCCCGTGCGCTGCGTCAATTAATGCAAAGCTTCGACTACGGCAAACGCAGCCTGCTATCGCGTCTGTTCGCACCCAAAATTGACCGTTTGGCCATCGCCGCCACCAAAGCGGATCACGTAACGCCAGACCAGCACGGCCATGTTGTACAGTTACTGGAAGCGCTGCTAGCCGAACCGCTGAAGGATTTACGCTTTGCCAACGTGCCGGTAAAAGCACTGTCGCTTGCTGCTATTCGGGCCACCGAGGCACGCGAAGTATTGCAAGATGGAAAACGCTCCTCGGCGCTACGCGGCACGACGCTTGAGGGCGAAGACGTGCTGGTTTACCCAGGCGATGTCCCGACCCGCCTGCCCAATGCCAACTTCTGGCAGCACCAGGGCTTTGACTTCCCCAGCTTTCGACCCATGCCATCGACATCGGATGCACTGACACATATTCGAATGGACGCCGCCATTGATTGGCTGATTGGAGATAAACTCGCATGACCGACCCACAGCCACGGCGTAATTTTCGCCTGCACGATACGCCCGACACGGTTACCGAGCAGGAAACCCGCCTACGCCAGCAGCAGCGCTTTGAAGCAACCGACGATGACCAGCCCCTTATAACGGCGGCCGAGGAACAGGCGTTGCCCGCTACCAGCCTGGGCGCCCCACGCAAACGCCGCTGGGGGTTAATGTTTGCCTTGGCAGGTGGAGCCACGCTGGGCATCATCGAACTGGCCACCGGCATTCCCGATGCGCTTTCCCAGTCAGCGTGGATGAATTTGGCGTGGCAGCTGTTTGGCATCAGTCTGATTGGCTTAGGGGGCATGTCACTGATCAGAGAACTCGGCCGATTAAGGCGTCTGAAACGCCATGATCGACTGCGTAGCGATTTAGCTGAACTGCCCCAACGCTCGCCCCATCAGGCAAAGAAAATGGCCGAAGCGCTTCGCCAGCAATTAAAGCTTTCAGCGGACGATCCCCACTGGCAAGCGTTTGAGCGCGCCTGTGAGCCGCATCATAACGGAGAGGAAGTTCAGGCGCTGCTGCGCCACCACTTGTTGGCACCCCGCGATCGTGAGGCGCAGCGTCTGATAACCCGTATGTCGGGGGAAACCGCCATTATGGTGGCAATCAGCCCCCTTACGCTGGTGGATATGGCGCTGGTAGCCTGGCGCAGTCTCGCCATGGTCGACAGGTTATGCCGGCTTTACGGCCTGGAACTTGGTTACGCCAGCCGCTTACGTCTGTTTAGAAATGTGTTGCGCAACATGGCGTTTGCAGGCGTAAGCGAACTCGCCGCCGATGCCAGTATGGATATGCTCTCGCTGCACCTGGCTGGCCGAATTTCCACTCGCGCAAGCCAAGGCCTGGCCACCGGGCTGCTCAGCGCCCGTTTGGGGCTACGCGCCCAACGCCTCTGCCGCCCGGTAGCCTTTATACCCGAAGAGCAACCCAGAATGGCCGACCTGCGCCAGGACCTCTGGCGTCAGATCAAACGGTTGGATAAAGAGCCTGCCCCGGCCACACGGGCCAGGGAGTAGTCACTGGCTAAGCGATTCGCTGCTCGCTCACCGCATCAAACAGAATGGCTTGTTCCATATCAATACGCAGCGCCAGGCGCGTTCCGGCGACAACCGGGCATTTAGGACCAACGCGGGCAGTAACTTCCTGCTCGCCCAGCGGCAACCGCAGCAGGATATCCGCGCCGGTCGGCTCTACCACGCTGATATGTGCGTTCAGCAGCGTGCCCTCAGCCTGCGCCGTTAGACGCACATCCTCTTCGCTAAAGTGTTCTGGGCGCAGGCCAAGAATGACCGGTTGATTAAGACGCTCATCCATACCGGGCGTCGCACGGCTTTCAGGCCAGGGAAGCAGCAGATCCATCTCACCTGGCGTTGTAATTCGCAGCTGGTAGCGGCCGTTCTCTTTTTCCAGCATCGCGCGAATAAAGTTCATGGAGGGCGACCCCATAAAGCCCGCCACGAACATATCGACCGGATTGTTATAAACCTCATCAGGGCTGCCAAGCTGCAGGATATTGCCATCACGCATGACGGCAATGCAGTCGGCCAGCGTCATTGCTTCTACCTGGTCATGAGTAACGTAAACAATCGTAGTGCCTAGGCGCTGGTGGAGCTTTTTGATTTCGGTGCGCATATCAACGCGCAGCTTGGCATCCAGGTTAGAAAGCGGCTCATCGAACAGATAGACCTTGGGCTCCCGCGCCAGCGCCCGCCCCATCGCCACCCGCTGGCGCTGCCCCCCGGAAAGCTGGGCAGGCTTGCGCTCCAGCAAGTGAGTGATTTGCAGTAAATCTGCCACGCGCTCTACCGAGGCTTCGCGTTCGGCTTTGGGCACTTTACGCATCTCTAACCCGAAGCTAATGTTCTGGCGCACGGTCATGCTGGGATAAAGCGCATAGGACTGAAACACCATGGCGATATCGCGCTCGGCAGGCGTGTTAAAGGTGACGTCTTCGCCATCAATCAAAATATGGCCGCTGGTCACCGGCTCAAGCCCGGCAATCGCGTTCATTAGCGTGGACTTGCCGCAGCCAGAAGGCCCGACCAGAATCAAAAAATCACCGGAATTAATCGAAATACTGACGTCTTTCAGCACTCGCTCGCTGCCAAACTCTTTACGAACGTTGCGAATTTCTAATGTCGACATAAAAAACACCCTGTTTTGTTATCAGGCTCTTCTCAGAACTAGCCTTTGACGGAACCGGCGGTTAACCCACGCACGAAGTATTTGCCTGCCAGTACGTACACCACCAGGGTGGGTAGCGCTGCGATCATCGCCGCTGCCATATCGACGTTATATTCACGTACGCCGGTGGAAGTGTTGACAAGATTATTAAGTGCCACGGTCACGGGCTGAGTGTTGTGGGCCGAAAAGGCCACGCCAAACAAAAAGTCATTCCAGATTTGAGTGAACTGCCAAATCACCGAGACGACGATGATCGGTGCAGAAACCGGCAGCAGGATTCGCCAGAAAATGCGGAAGAATCCGGCGCCGTCCAACTTCGCAGCCGACACAAGCTCGTTGGGAATACCCACATAAAAGTTACGGAAGAAGAGCGTGGTAAACGCAATCCCAAACACCACATGCACCAGTATCAAGCCAGCACGTGAGCTGGAAATGCCCAGCCAACCCAGGGTTTGCGCCATGGGCAGCAACACCACCTGAAAGGGAATGAAGCAGCCGAACAGCATTAACGCAAACACCAATTCGGACCCCTTAAAGCGCCATTTGGTGAGCGCGTAGCCGTTAAGGGCGCCGATGGTGGTTGAGATCAATACCGCGGGTATAACGATCGCAAAGGAGTTCCAGAAATAACCGCCGACGCCATCGCAACGCATGCCGGTACAGGCTTCTCCCCAGGCTTTTGTCCAGGGCGCGAGGGTCGGATTTTGTGGCCACGATAAAAGTGTCCCGGCGCTGATTTCACTAAGCGGCTTCACCGAGGTCATCAACATCACGATAAGCGGCAGGATATAAAACAGCGCAGCAAGAATCAGCACGCCATACAGCACACCCCGGCCCAAGCGTGCCGCGAAGGTTTGGCGACGAATGACATTATCCATGCTTACGGCTCCTTAATTCGGAGTAGAGATAAGGAATCAAAATCGCCAGCACGCCCCCGAGCATGAGCATGGCACTCGCAGACCCCAAGCCAATCTGGGCGCGATTAAACGCGTGGGCATACATAAAGGTGGCCGGTAAATCAGTCGCGTACCCAGGCCCGCCGCCAGTGAGTGCAATTACCAGGTCAAAACTTTTGATCGCAATATGCGCCAAAATCATTACGGCACTAAATACCACCGGGCGCAGGCAGGGCATTACCACACGCCAGTAAATGCGCGGCAGGCTTGCACCATCTAACTGAGCCGCTTTGACAATGCTGTCGTCGATGCCGCGCAGCCCGGCCAGAAACAGCGCCATGACAAACCCGGATGCCTGCCATACGGCAGCAATGACCAGCGTGTAGATCGCCATATCCGGGTCAATAATCCAGTCAAAGCGAAAGGACTCAAAACCCCAGCTCTGCACCATCGCTTGAATACCCAGCTGTGGGTTAAGCAACCACTTCCACACCACGCCAGTGACGATGAATGACAGCGCCATAGGGTAGAGATAAATGGTGCGCAGTGCGCCTTCCTGGCGAATTTTTTGATCCAGCAAAATGGCCAAAAACGCACCGATCACCAGACAAATGGCCACAAACAGCACGCCAAATATCATCAAGTTAGTGGAGGCAACCCACCAGCGATCGTTCGCCATTAAACGGGCATATTGACCAAAGCCTACAAAATCGTAGCTGGGCAGCATGCGCGAGCTGGTCAACGAGAGCACGAAGGTCCACAGCATAAAGCCGTAAACAAAAAACAGCGAAATTGCTACCGACGGCGCCAACACCAGGCGCGGAAGCCACGCCTGCAAACCACCAGAAGATGTTGACCGCTTGGCACCAGGCCCTAAGCGCAGCGCAGAGGTATTTTTCATGGGGAGGTAACTCTTATAAAAAGAAGTGGCTTACCCGTAAACTCAAGCGCCGCCGTTGCGGCGGCGCCCTACAGCATTTCCTGGCGGCATTGCCTGCCCCCTATCTGGGTCAGGCTAAGCCAAGCGAAAAGTGCGTTAGAATGAAGCCGCTTGCGCTGCGCTTACCATACGTTCAGCGGCTTCTTCAGCGGTCATGTCAGCGCTATTGAAGTAGTTAGTTACTACGTCAAAAATAGCCCCTTGTACATCCGCACGAACGGCCATACCGTGCGCCATACTGGGCACTAAACCGCCCTCTTCAGCGGTGCGCTGAAAATCGGCCAGCGACTGCTGGGCACAGCTATCGAACTCGCTCATCTCCAGATCAGGACGCGCTGGGATTGAGCCTTTCGCCAGGTTGAAGGCTTCCTGGAAAGTAGGTTCAAGTACCAAACGTGCCAATGCCTGTTGTGCCTCACGCTCGCCGTCATCCGTCACCCGGAACATGGCTAGACTATCAATGTTGAAGGTAAATGCGTCTTCAGTGCCGGGTGCCGCTGCACACAGATACTCTTCACCGGCTGTCAGTCCCGCCGCGGTAAACTCACCTTTGGCCCAGTCGCCCATCAACTGCATACCTGCCACGCCTTCAATCACCATCGCAGTGGCAATGTTCCAGTCACGCCCAGGCATACCTTCGTCCATTAGCTCACGCAGACGCTTAAAGTCTTCCAGCGACTCGATCATTTGATCGCCGCCCAGCGCTTCCGGATCTAAATCCACCAACGCCGCTTGGTAAAACTCACTGCCTTGACCACCTAATAACACGCTTTCAAATACCGTAGCGTCTTGCCAGGCTTGGCCACCGTGCGCCAGCGGCACAAAGCCCGCTTCGCGAATGGCCTCTCCCGCGACAAACAGCTCGTCCAGGGTCGTTGGCATTTCAACCCCAGCAGCGTCCAGTACTTCAGGGTTGGCCCAAAGCCAGTTCACCCGGTGGACGTTAGCAGGTACCGCCACATACTGACCGTCATAGCGCATGATATTGGCGACAACCTCAGGCAGCAGTTCATTCCAGCCTTCGGCGTCTGCGACATCATCAAGATTACCTAACAGACCCAGCTCGCCCCACTCCTGGATTTCAGGCCCCTTGATTTGAGCCGCTGAAGGAGGATTCCCAGACATGGCACGCGACTTGAGCACGGTCATCGCCGTTTCACCACCGCCCCCGGCGACAGCAAAATCCTGCCAGCCATAACCTTCCGCTTCCATCAGCTCTTTAAGCACGTTGGCAGCGCGGGCTTCACCGCCGGAGGTCCACCAGTGAAGTACTTCGACGTCATCGGCGTGAGCTGTCGCGGCAAGTGTAGCCCCGGCTAAGGCGAGTGCGAGGGTGGTTTTCTTAAACATCGGCATTGCGTCGCTCCTGATATTGTTATTGTCCTCTCGGACGGTCGGCCTTTAGAAGGTTACTCCAGGAAAAGCAGCAACGTGAGTTACCGAGTGCTGCATAGTGTTGGAGGTTTATTACAAACCCGTAATAGTTTCCTGACGCGGTAGCGTAAGGGTCACGATTAGGCCTTGTTCGGCATGGTTGGCAAGCTGAATATTGCCACCGTGTGCCCGGACGATATGCTTGGCAATGCCTAACCCCAAGCCGCTACCACCGGTATGGCGGCTGCGAGAGGGTTCCAGCCTTACAAAGGGCGAAAACACGCGTTCTAGCTGCTTTTCAGGAATGCCCGGGCCGTAATCGCGTATCTGTAAGGTGACGCTTTCCTCCTCATCAAACAGATAGATATCCGCCTGCTTACCGTAAAAAATCGCGTTCTCAAGCAAATTGGCCAGGCAACGCTTTAGCGCTAGAGGCTTGGCAACAATCGGCTCGATGTTGACGGCACTCTGGCGCTCAATCTTGACCTCCCCCCCTTGCAAGCTAAGCGCCTCGGCCAGTTCTTCAAGCAGTTGCTCCAGGGAGACAGGCACTGGTTCTTCATGCAGGTCCAGCCCTTTTACCGATGCCAGCGCGCCTTTTACCAAACTATCCAATTCGTCCAGAGAGG
>NZ_JBQSVC010000031.1:0-45087 GCF_052376035.1 Halomonas sp. AOP7-E1-9 | reverse complement strand
TAACACTGTCTGGCGTCGCTTTATCGTCGAGCATAAGGCGCTGAGTGCAGATGGTCAGGCCTTCGATGCCCAGCAGCGTGCAGGGCGCTTCAAGGGTGGCAACGGGGGCTAGGGCGGCCATTAGGTCCAGTCCTCCGATTGCAGGCACTCAGCAGTGAAGAGCGCGACATTAACGAGACGACGACGGCCCACTTTTATAATGGGGAGGTTTCCCTGGTTAAGCTGGCCCCGGATGGTGTCGGGGGTGAGGCCAGTGAGTTCAGAGAAACGCTCTATTGTCATAACGGGCACCTGAGGTGCGGGGACGTGGGGCGTGTTGCTCGTTTCCATGCTGTACCTGCTCGCTGTGGCATGTTGTGGTATCTTCAAATCAGCAATTTAATTAATGCTTTAATATTGCTGAGCGGGTGTACCAGTTAATTGGTATCCTACGAACTTAGTATACGAAGAAGTTGGTATATGCCCAGTGATCTAGCCCAAAAAATGCGAGAAATACGCGAGGTCGAAACGTCTGGCCGCGCTGAATTTGCGCAACTTATTGGTTTCAATAAAAAAACTGTTGAAAGCATAGAGCAGGCTGGAAGAGCGCCAAAAGGGGAAATGCTGCAAGCTATTTGTAAGCAGTGGCCCAAATACACACTTTGGTTAATGACGGATCAAGTAGATGAAGTGTGCGGACAAGTAAGCCCCGATATAGAGAGGGCACGCCGCGGGTTGAAGCAAACAGGGACGGGTACCGACTAGCACAAAAGGTTGTGGATAGTTGGTAGTCAGGGGGAAGGTATTGTGGGTAATCTTGTACATGAACGTAAATATGAAAGTGCAGAACAACTCTATGAGTTAATAAGCAAAGATTTTAGAAACTACCCACGCTTTGTTTTTAGGGGACAAGGGTGTTCAAGTTACGAACTTGAGCCAGGAATAGTTCGTAACAATGATTATCTATACAGTTTTTATATGGAGGGTAGCTTGTTAGGAGGAGGGATTGATTTTCGAAGATATGAATACGATTTACTTAGGTTTTTTATAAAAGGATGTGATAAATCAGGAATATTAATTCCTAATGATGGCCATGATTTAAGAGCATCTTTTAATTTAATTGATAATAAAGTAAAAGTTCCTTTTGGCGTGAGTTATCATAATGAGGAAAACGACCTGAGTGTACCAAGTGAATGGCCTGATTATAATAGTTATTCCATAATGATCATGGCTCAACATCATGGACTACCTACAAGGCTTTTAGATTGGACTGGCTCTTTTTATACTGCCATGTATTTTGCATCGGTTGGGGGAATGAAGAGATTGATGCGTTTGAAAGATGAGGATGTAAGCGGTAAAGAAATATCTATATGGATTTTAAATGGTTTGAGTTTGAATTTAAAAAGTGAGATAAGTGGTTATGCATTAATGAAGCCACCAACGTCTTTAAGCGTAAACATAACTCCACAAGAAGGTTTCTTTACTACTTATTACGGAAATTCTGATAGGAAAGAAAGCTATATTTTAAATAACCAAGAACTTATTAGTGAACTTTTGTCAAAGAGCACTCTAGATATTAAAGAGTCCATAAGCATGTATGAGATTTGTAAAAAAAATGGATGCACAGGGGCTTTTCTTTTTCCTGGATTAGATGGTGCAGCAAAAGAAGCCGAAGAATATTTCATGTTAAGGTATTTGAAAAAAAGATTTAAGATGTAGCCTATTAAAAATACTCCTGCCAAAATAATTAGAAAACTTTTTCATTCCAAATCTTTATCGAATGCCGACCGCTCCGTAAGCGATTGGAACCATCCCAGTAGAGAAAACGGCACAGATTGCCCCATAGGTACGTGTGTACGTGCTCGAAGGTTTGCCAAGAATATTCTTTCGCTCATACTAGGAAGAACTATCCCCTCTTGCAGTCGCAATGGCCTTTGCATTCTCGAGTTTGGTGATTGATTAATAGCTCTTAGCGCTAATGCATAAGAACTGCTTTGCAGGTTGATAAATACGCAGAACTAATAAGCGGGTAGCCGATGTAGGGAGCGTTATAATCGAAAACGTACCGTTGTCAGACATAGGAACGGCACCTTGAAAGCATGGTGTATCCTGGTAAGTGGTATGGCCATCAACTACGCACTTGTAAATATCGGCATTGGCCGTGAACGTAGGTAGCATCAGAAGAATAGGCAAAACAGTTTTTTCATAATCCATATTTCTAATTAAAAGTAGGGGTTGGGGTGTTGTCAAAAATTTATGAACAGCGTGAAAGGTGTCCACACTAAGGTGATGTAATGAGTCGTTATGATGTGCCTAGTAGCTGTAACTATCTGATTCTAAATTTTTCATACGTGTTTGAGACGTTAAAGAAGGTTCTTGTAATCAGTAAGCCTGTAGCGTCAACATAGGGTCAACCAAAATATGTAGTAACTTGCTGTGTTAAGCTTTAATGCTAAATAAAATCAGTGCTTTATGACGTGGCGGGCCAGTGTATGAGGGTTTGGGACGCTATCATAATCCCTTGGTCGTAGGTTCAAGTCCTACTGGGCCCACCATTTCTAATTTTTGCTTGCTTCTGGCAAGAGATTTTAAGTCCCATGGCTCAAAATCAATCTTCCTTCCCATATGTCTCTCCGCGTCCTTTGAAAGTTACCCATCTTTGCGATGTGCTTCGCTGTTAGCTCGAAAGTAGCCGGCTGTTTTGCGTTGTCGATCAACAATAGCTGAAACATGTGTGAGCACGACTCAGGTAGCCTGCTAGACCTAAAGCAAGGTTCCAGATAGCTAATCTGGCACCTTCCCAAAGCGTTTTCTTGCTAGCAGGCGAATAAGTAAGCCTCGCCAATTTATTTCACTGCTAGTCAATTTTGAAAAGAAGTGCGAAAGAGCACAAGTCTCCTTAGGAAAGACGGCGGCGAGTCTGCAAATGGCGTTGTGGCTAAGAAAACTTGACATCGTGTGATTGTTGTAGTTGTGAATAATAATCCGTATCATTCGTTTTTCCCGGCATGCCTACTATAAAAACACGTGCTCCTCTCCCCCGTTCTGCCTGTCAGTGAGGTCTGTTTAACATGCGTCGTTCGCCTTTTTCCGTTACACCGTTGTCTGCCGCTATTCGCCGTGCGTTGGCTGTGTCGTTAGGGGGTACGCTGTGTGTTGTGCCTTTTGCTGTATTGGCGCAGGAAGAGGCCGTGAACATGGGGACCACTGTGGTGACGGCGACCGCGCTGAAGGTGGATACCCCGGATGTAGAAACGCCTCGCGCTATTTCAACCGTGAGTGCGGAGGAGCTTGAGGATCGCGGCGTCAATAAATATGACGAAACCTTCCAGTACCGCTCCGGTGTTGTGTCTCAGCCTTACGGTAATGACAACAATGCCGACTGGTTTTTTCTGCGTGGGTTTAGTGCGGAAGGTGCTACCTATCAGGATGGTTTACGGCTCTTCCGTACAGGAGGCTATTTCTGGTGGATGAGTGAGCCCTTTGGCTTTGAACGTGTTGATCTTTTGAAAGGGCCTGCGTCAATTCTCTATGGCGAGGCGCCCCCTGGCGGCATGATCAACGGGATTAGTAAACGGCCCACCCGTGAACCGCAAGGAACGCTACAGGTTGAAGCCGGTAACCATGATCATCGCCAGGTAGGGGTGGATGTGTCTGGCCCGGTGGGGCAGCGCGATGACGTGCGCTATCGCCTAGTGGGCCTCTATCGCGAGGGCGAGCTCAACGGGAGTGAAAAAGAGCGCTATTACTTTGCGCCTAGCCTGGCGGTCGATGTTAGCGATGATACCACCGTCACCTTCCTTGCTAGCGTCCAGAAAGACCAAGGCGTGCCTACCAATGGGTTCTTTCCAGCACTGGGTACCCTCGGAGATTCTCCGTTTGGGAAAATTGATCCGGCGACCAATTTTGGTCAACCGGATTATGATCGGTTAGATCAGCGCCAGGTTGCGATTGGCTATGAGCTGGAACACCAGATAAACGATACCTGGGAGTTTCAGCAGAATGCCCGCTATACCCATTTGGATTTGGAACTGCGCAACGTTTACCCCAATTCGTATATAACGCCGCCACGTAGTATTTCCCGTGGGATTATTGACCGGGATGGCCAGTACGATGCGTTTAATATTGATAACCGACTCATCGCGCGTACTTATACCGAGAACACAGAGAATACGTTATTGGTTGGCGCGGGCTATCAAGAACTGAATTTAAACTACACCAACCGCGACAGTTTCCGCACCCTGGGGGATGGCTCTAGCTTCTTTACAAATATCGATACGGTGGATCTCTATAACCCCGATTACTCGGCGTTTACGGCGCCGGATACCGGCGACCCCACCGAGCATAATGTCGATCGCCGCCAAGTGGGGCTCTATGTTCAAAATCAACTGCGCATAGCAGACCAATGGGTTCTGCTTGCCGGGGCGCGCTACGATAATGTCGATAGCAGCGACGATTTTAGCGATACCACGGGCAGCTCCAGCGAAGGGTACGATGACGAACACCTCTCTGTTACGGCCGGTGCGATGTACCTGGGCGATAACGGAGTTTCCCCCTACGTGAGCTATAGCGAGTCGTTCACCCCGGTGGCGGGTATTGGTCCAGATGGCGCTAGTTATGAGCCATTAGAGGGCCGCCAGTTTGAGGCTGGGGTTAAAATTGCCCCACTGGACGTAGATGGTTATCTCACCATTGCCGCCTTTGATGTTGAAGAGAATAACACCCTGATCTCGACCAGCGCACCTGTTCAGGAGCAGGTAGGTAAGCGCCGCTCGCAGGGGGTAGAGATCGAAGGCGTGGGCTATTTAACAGATGAGCTAAAACTGATTGCCGCCTATACCTATACCGATGCCCGCTATGATGCGAATGATGTACTGCGGGATGAGCGTGTTCCCTTGGTGCCCAGGCACATGGCGTCAGCGTGGTTGGATTATGATATGAGCCGCACGTTGGCTGGGCTTTCGGTAGGGGCGGGTGTGCGTTATATGGGGGAAACGGTACCCAGCGCGAATAGCGCTATTGAGCAAAATGTCCCTTCTACAACGCTCTATGATGCCATGGCGAGCTACCGCATTAACGACAGCTGGACTGCCCAGGTCAACGTCAACAACCTTACCGATGAAGAGTATGTCAGTGGCTGCGACTTTTACTGCTATTACGGTGCCTCACGCAGCGTGGTGGGTAGCCTGAAATATAGCTGGTAGATTGCTGCTGGTGAGTGGTTAACGTCAGTTGCTGATTCATTCAGCAACTGACGTGTTGGTACATGTGTTAAAGCACGGAAGCGCCTACTTGCACCAGCCCAAACATGCCGACGCCTGCCGCCACCGGCCAACCCAGTGAACGCACGCGCAGCCATACCAGTAGGGTAACCAGCAGGCCAATGGCGGTTGCGGTCCAGGAAATCGTACTTGGGTTAACCGGTACAATAGAAACGCCCAGCACCGCTGCAATCATTAGCGGCCCTAAAATACCCAGCCACTGAGGCATGTTGTTGATGCCGCTATCACTGCCTAAGCGGCGCTGCATCCACAGAAAAGGGACGACGCGTATTAGTAGCGTACCTAATGCCGAGGCAATAACCGCTAACCAAAGTCCGGTACTCATAACGCACCTTTACTGGATTCAAGCTTAACCATATAGAAGCAGAGCGCGCCGCAGGCGGCAGCAAGCGGGATGGCGACGTTGGCCCAGCCATATAGCGTAAACAAGAGGGCGGATACTATGGCCCCGCTGAGTGCGAGCGACCAGCGTTTGTCGGTAAATCGCGGTGCTACCATGGTTAAAAACAGCGCGGGCAGGGCGAAAGGCATAATCTCACCCAGCAGAGGCCAGCGAGCGGTGAATGCCTCTCCCGCCGTCGCCCCTACGATAGTCCCTATGATCCAGGCGCCCCAGGCGAGGAGCGATGCTCCCAAAAACCAGCCGAAGCGCTCCGGTTTATCCAGGTGAGGAAGCCGCGTTAAGGCTAAAGCAAACACCTGGTCAGTAAGGCCGTGCATCAGCCAGGGCCAGTGACGGCTCTGAGGCAATAATGCGGCCAAGTTAGGGCCATAAACCACATGGCGTACGTTGATCAATAGCGTCATGGCGACAACCAGCCAAAGCGGCGAACCCGCCGCGATCATACCAACAAAGAGAAACTGCGAGGCTCCGGCGTAGATCAGCAGTGAAATAGCGGCGGCCTCCCATGTGGTGAAGCCCGCTTGTGTCGCCACTAGGCCGAATGAGAGCGAGACCGGTATATAGCCGCCCAGCAATGGGATGGCTTCTCGTGCGCCTTTTAGCGCTGAGTGAGTTAATGCATGGCTCATGGTGTATCACCTTTTTCACCATAGGTGATGGTCAGGATCATGGTGGCTTCTGCCGCTTGGGTGCGATAAATGTGTGGTTTATCGGCAGGGAAGGTCAAGGTTTCACCGGGGGTAAGCTGCGTGGTGTTACCTTCCGGTCCAGCTTCCAGCCAGCCGCTAATAAGGGTCAGTGATTCCTGCGTGCCCGGTGTATGCGCTTCAGCCCGGCGCCGCGTGTTGGGTGCGCAGCGCATCCAGTAGGCGTCCACGTGGGGGGCGTCTTTGCCTTGGTCAATGAGGCGTACCTGCACGCCGTCTTCGCCCAGCGGAACGGTAATCGGCGCGACTAGGGTGCCAAAGGGAGTGTTGAGTTGAACGGCCAGCCGCCAAATGGTGTCCAGCGTTGGGTTGCCGTTGCCTTGCTCAAGTCGACATAAATTGGATTTAGCCATACCGGCGGCGTTCGCTAACTGAGAAAGCGAAAGGCCTTGTTGCTGGCGCAGCGACTGCAAATGCTGGCCCAGTGTATTAAGTGAAAGCTTATCCATACAGGGTGTCTCGTTGTTCCTTATAGAGAACGTTCTATATAAGGAACGCTTGTTTGTCAACCTGAGCGCTACAAAAGCGCTTCGTCGCTTCTGAGCGATGCTAATCGTAAGAAGCCAAATACCAAAACGGCCCGTTTTGAAGTCATGATCCAAAACGAGCCGTTGGTATTTATTGGCCTTCTCTTAACAGCGGGAATGTAGCTGTTAAGAGAAGGCTGAACGCTTGAAGCTTAGGCGCTGGTCTTTGCCTCTTTAGCTCGGCAAGCAGCCGCAGTAAACAGTACATCGGTTGAGGAGTTAAGCGCCGTCTCTGTGGAATCCTGCACTACGCTGATCACAAAGCCAATCGCAACCGCCTGCATGGCCACTTCGGTAGGAATGCCAAACAGGTTGGCGGCCATCGGGATCAGCATTAGCGAGCCGCCCGCCACGCCTGAAACGCCGCAAGCCGCCAGGGCGGATACGATGCACAGTAGTAGCGCGGTGGGGAAATCGACGTTGATGCCTAAAGTATGTGTCGTGGCCAGGGTAATGACAGTGATAGTGATGGCCGCGCCACACATGTTGATGGTGGCGCCTAGCGGAATAGAGATGGAGTAGGTGTCGGGGTCCAGCTTCAGGCGGCGGCAAAGCTCAAGGTTAATCGGGATGTTGGCAGCAGAACTACGCGTGAAGAAGGCGGTGATCGCGCTGCCACGCAGGCAGGCAAAGACCAGCGGGTAAGGGTTTTGACGGGTGGCGATGTACACCAGCAGCGGATTGCTTACCAGCGCGACAAACAGCATGCAGCCCACAATAACGGTTAGTAGCTGGGCATAATTAAGCAGCGCCTCGATGCCTGACTCGGCCAGCGTGCCGGCCACCAGGCCAAAGATACCCAGTGGCGCAATGCGAATAACCAGCGCCACAATTCGTGAAACGGCGTCAGAAAGATCGCTAAGAGCAAGGCGCGTGGTTTCGCTGGCTTGGCGCAGCATTAAACCCAAACCGACGGCTCAGGCAAGAATAGCAATAAAATTACCTTCCATCAGCGCAGTAACAGGGTTAGCGACCGCATTCAGCAGTAGGTTTTGCAGTATCTGAAAAATATCTCCGGGCGGGTTACCACTTACCTGTTCTGCGTTAAGCGACAGCTCCGTAGGAAACAAAAAGCTCGCGGCTACCGCAATCAGTGCCGCAATCAGCGTACCGACAATATACAGCACTAGCACCGAACGAATATGTGTAGGCTGCCCCTGCCTATGCGCGGAAATGGCGGCTGCCACCAGAACAAAAACTAAAATAGGCGCAACGGCTTGAAGAGCGGAAATGAATAGCTGCCCCAGTAGCGCTACATCACCGGCAATCGCGGGGGCAAAGATTGCGAGCAGCGTACCTGCCACGATGCCAATTAAAATCTGCGGGATAAGGCCCAGCTGTAAAAGCGGGCGGAATAAGCCAGTGGTGGTTGCAATCATCGCGCGTCACTCTGGTAGTCGAATAGGGATGGGCATACGTAGACGCCTCCGGAAAGGGGCAGCATTCTATCACTTGGCGCTATCCTGCGGGATTTTCGCGAGCAAGTTTCTTCGAGAGGGTATGAAGGAGAGTAATCACTGCGCTTGGCAGCACTGGTATTGCTTTGTATGTCAGCCCAGTAAGTGCAAAAAGCTGGGAGAAAGGTGCGCTGAGAAACGATGTTTTAATGAACGGGGATACGCAGCGGGGAAGACTGACCGATTAAACGAATACTACCCTTGCCGCCGAATAAAAGTGGCAAGGGTAGGGCTGAAAAGCAGTACCTTGATAAGTAAATAATTAGGCAGCGACTATTGCCTGGCGAGATGTCTTGCTAGAAACCGCAGTTGGCGTCATCTCGGCAACGGCACTGGCTTTCATGCTGGCTAGCATGGAATAGCCTTTGTCAGTTAGCTCAATCACGTCGGGGGAAGAGCCCCATTTTAGAAGCATTTCGTCTAGCTGACGCTCTGCTGTTTCAAACTGGCTACAGTGGCAGAGCAGCTTGGCGATGGTGTAATCACATTCCGGGGTGTCGAACATTTCATCCTTGATTTCTTGAATCGCAAGTTGAAGACCAGCTTGGGAAATCTCTGCTAGATGGATATGTTGCATGCCACTACTCCTTGTGAATGCTGAATTTATTTGTACGTAAATTGTACTCTTCAAGACTAATATAGGTTTTCTTCAGAAGCAAACCCCTTAAAGGTGTTATTTGCCTCTTCTCGCTCTTACGCTTTCGCCCAATAAAAATCCCGCTCTGATGAGTAGAGGGGGCTCGCTGCTTCCCTTACCGCTATTACAAAGGTAGCGTAGCGATCAATGTGACTACGCAGCCTGATAAAAAAGCCAGTAAAGCACGTTTTATCATTTCTTCTTCTTGGCTTTTTGATTCCTATATAGCTGTTATATAATATGTTTTTTAAGGTAGTTACGGCTGTCTGGTTTTGCTCCATTGAAAAGATGTTGACGTTTCATCCTGGCTCCCATCGCGTTGCGATTAGTCACCCCTGATCCCCACTAATCCAAAGCCCGTACCCTTGGGCCATTTCACAACGTTTTTTAAAGAATCGTTTCTGAAAGACCGCTTCAGGTTTCAGCATAGACCACGATAGGTAAAAAGCGACTTAATAAAAGCTATACAAAACGTTAATTTTTTTGCCATCAATATGTCACCAAGGAAAAGCCTGTGTTGATGGGTGACGCTTGAAAACCAGATGGTTTTTCCAGATTCGCGACTGGCAGCACGCAGCGATAGACATTTTTGGCAATAACCAGGGTGCCTGCTGGCTCAGGTTATACGACTAACGTTGTTAGACTTTGGTTGTAATTGTGGGCGTTTTACTGGACTAATGTCCTATTGCAGTTAATAAAGGGCGCCACGAAATCGTTGAGCCCTTCTCAGCCTGGGTAAGTTGCTCACTATCAATCTACTTTTTGTTCACCTGACAGCGGTGTTTTTATAATGCGCAGAGTTGCCATGATGACCGTGTGGGACCAGCTATGGTATTCCCACGATCAAGCCAAGAAACTGCTGATGTGTGCGTTACCCTCAACGCATGCTCCCAGCACCTCACGTCCTTCCGCCGCATCCGGTGGTGGAGAGTCTCAGGGCAGTGGGCCATCTCCACGCCCACCTGCTTACAATAAGCCCCAAACAGTAGGGCTTGTACTTGGGCCGCTGCTGTTTGCTTTGGTTGCGCTGTTCTTTCATCCTGCTGATTTAAGTTTTGAAGGCCGCATGGTCTTGGCTACTACGTTGTGGGTCGCTGTTTGGTGGATTACTGAGGCTATCCCTATCCCGGCAACGTCGTTATTGCCCATTATATTGCTGCCTATTACGGGCGCATTGGATGGAAGTACGGTCACGGCCGCTTACGGAAATCCTATTATTTTCCTTTTCCTGGGCGGGTTTATGATCGCACTGGCCATGGAAAAGTGGGACCTGCACAAGCGTATCGCACTGACGATTATTTCCGTGTTGGGCACCAGTATTAACAGCATCGTGTTTGGCTTTATGGCGGCCACTGGGTTTCTTTCCATGTGGGTGTCGAATACCGCCGCGGTCATGATGATGCTGCCGATCGGCACCGCGATCGTCTACCAGGTGAGCCAGGAGCTGGGTAAAAACGGGGGCGAGGTTGATAGCAAGGAAATTGACAAGTTCAGTAAAGCACTAATTTTCGGTGTCGGTTACGGCGGCACTATTGGTGGGTTAGGCACGTTGATTGGTACACCGCCGAACATCATTTTAGCGGCGGTCGTGAATCAACTTTTTGGTGTGGAAATTTCCTTTGCCAACTGGTTAATGTTTGCTTTCCCGGTGGTTCTCGTGCTGCTGGTGCTGGGTTGGCTGATGCTTACCTACCTGATTTATCCGATTAGTTTTCGTAACCTTCCCGGCGGTAAGGAACTCATCCAGAAAGAAAAGGAAGCGCTAGGCAAGATCTCATTTGAAGAGAAAGCCGTTCTGGGGGTGTTCATTTTTGCAGCGTTTTTCTGGATTACTCGCTCTTTCTTGTGGCAAGGCCAGATTATTAATATTCCAGGCATCAGTGATGCCATGATAGCGATCAGTGCTGCGATATTACTGTTCCTGCTTCCCTCTAAAAACAAAGGCGGCTGTCTGCTCAACTGGGATATCGCGCGGGACGTACCGTGGGGTATTTTACTGCTATTTGGAGGCGGTTTGGCCATTGCGGCAGGATTCGGCTCCTCAGGTCTGGCGGGCTGGATTGGCAACCAGATGAGCGTGCTCCAAGGAATGAATTTCATTCTGGTCATTCTACTGGCGACCGGTATAGTGCTGTTTCTTACGGAAATTACCTCCAATACAGCAACGGCAACCATGATTTTACCGGTACTGGCATCGCTGGCGCTGGCGCTAAATATTCACCCGTTTGCTTTGATGGTACCTGCTGCCATGGCGGCCAACTGTGCCTTTATGTTGCCGGTAGGGACGCCGCCCAACGCGATTATCTTCGCAACCGGCAAAATCAAGATCACCGAAATGGTACGTAACGGTTTCGGCCTGAATATTATCTCCATGCTCCTGATTACGGCGTCTGTATACTTCCTTTTACCGATGCTATGGGGGGTTGATCTGACGGTCTATCCCGAAGCTTTCCGTCACTAAAGCGCTCTTTTAAGCGTTTTTGATCAAAGCCCTTATCCATCGATAAGGGCTTTTTTTATGCACATGGTTTTTTATGTACATAGTTTTTACGCACATCGTTCGTATCAGTTTCTTTATGATACAAATTTCCCTTTAAAAAGTGGTTAAAAGATTCAGAAAGGGCAGCCCGCGTAAATTGAACTTTTACGCTTAAGTTAAGCGACTTTTCGTACCCACTCTGGGCGATCAGAGGAGAAAGTGATGACGCTATTATTGTTGAAAGCTATTGTTGGAAAAGACAGCTTAATACTTTAGAAAAAGAGCGCGACGGTTATTGGGTTGACACTAAACCTGTCAGGATGAAGAATCGATTCATAAATGATAAGTGCATGTTGGGAATGTAAGGGAAAGAGGCCGCCTGAAACTATTACGTCCCATAACGATGTGTCTCAGACGTCTCGGCTTCATAAAAGTGGCTGGAGTGAATAAGAGACGTTTGTTGGCCGCTTCTACCCGATTGCTTACTACCGAGCCCTGTCAATAATGGTGATTAGACCTTACGATTTCGCAACCTGTGCTCTTGGCCGTTTCAGACTGAGTATTTTGACGTCTGACCCTGGCTGGGTTCGGCTTCGCTTGGCTGTGCGCACAATGCTCACGATGGGGCTTGTCTGCCTGGCGCTTCTCCTTCTTCATCGCTGGTTTCCCATGCCTGCGCCAGCCTATGCCGTTGCGATGCTTACTGCGCTTCAAGGAGCGGTGGCCATAAAGGATGCAACGGCTGGCAAACGCGCTGTTTCCCGCGTTTTTGCCGCACTCTGCGGCTTCGCCGTTATTGCGGCGATTTCGCTAGTTGAACACTCGATTCTTCACATTAGTGCCGTGCTGCTTGGGGTCATTTTTTGGGCAGTGTTTATACGCCAGTTTGGCGCTCGCTGGCAGGGCGTCGGCGCGTTCACCTTTATGTGCGGTGTCATCGCTGCCTTTTTGAAGGCGCCTGATACGGACCTAATGGATATCGCTATTTCATTAGCGTTATCAGGCTTTATCGCGCATTTCGTCCGCAATTTTGTGCTGCCGGAACGACCCGTTCAGGATTTTGAACGGGCGATACGTGCCTCCCTGCTCTCTGCAGACCGCTTGCAGGCCGGGGTCGCACGTTCGCTGCAGGCTGGAATGGCGATCGACTTGCGTGAAACGACCCGACTGGCACGCCGGGCGCAGGAGGCGACTTTCTTATGCGAAAGCTATCTACCCGCCATGTCAGAAGCAATGGATATCAAATTAGCCGACCTACTGGCGATGCGCCTGTTTGACCTGAGACTTGCTATCGAAAGGGTGCTTGATGACGCGCTAAAAGTTGATCATAAAACATCCGGCCCCGAGCTTGCCGTGCTTGAAAAGCAGCTCACTGAGCTGCGGGATGTTGAAGTAAAAGTGCGAGCCGATGTCGCTTCTATCGGTACTTCCTCTTCGGCTTCATCTCCCAAGCGCCCGCCTTCGGTGCCTGCCGCGGCCTCGTCGCCGCGCGGAAGCCTTCTCGCCAATCCATTCTTCAGGCAAGCTGTTCAGGTAACACTGGCATCCGGCATTGCCATGATTGTGGGTCTCGCGTTGTCTCCAGAAAGGTGGTTCTGGGCGGTGATGACGGCCTTCCTGATTTTCTCCAATACTCAGTCGCGGGGTGCTGTCGCCGTTCGTGGGCTTAACCGGGCGCTGGGTACTGCTGTGGGCATTTGCGTGGGTATTGGGCTTGCTACCCTGGTGCATGGCAATCTCTACTGGACCATACCGCTGGTGGCGATCTCGATCTTTGCAGCGTTTTATCTGATGATGCTCTCTTACGCGATGATGACGTTTCTAATCACCATCGCTCTTTCGCTCATCTACGGCATTCTGGGAGAGTTTACGCCGGGGTTGCTTGTCCTGCGGCTGGAAGAAACGTTGGTGGGGGCCTTCGCGGGAATCATCGTCTCGCTTGCCGTCTTACCGCAGAGTACTCGCGAGCAGGCCCGTCAGGCATTTGATCGCTTTCTATCCGCGTTTGAAAAGCTACTGGGGGATATTATCGCCGAAGAGGGCGACGCGAAACGCCATTCACGCCTGATAGCATCTGTCACCGCGCTTGATACAGCACGGGCGAGCTTCGTTGATGCTGCAAGCCCCATGCAAAGCTTCATCTCGTTCGGGGCGACGCACCGGTGGGCTTATCAGAACTTGAAGTATGCCTCGACTCTGGCGTACGCCGCGCATCTGCTGGAGCGTCGGTTTAGCCAGGCTTCGCCAAATGAGAAAGAGCAGCAGGCAATCACTGGTATTCGCGCTCGGCTTGCCCACCCGGCCGAGAATCATCTTGAGGCGCCCGCTTTAGAGAGCCCTGTTCAAAATAACCTGTCGACGTCAGCGGATAATGACTTAGCGGCCAACGATTTGGCGGATGACACAGCCGCTTATGCGATCACTCTGATAAATCAGACGCTGGATCAACGCAAAAGTGAGCGATAGCAGAGGCAACGTATCCGTTCAAAAGCGTTGTGTACGCCAAAGCCGGTTCTGAAATGCCAGTCGCATGGCGAAGCCTCGGCCTGTCTAATTCAGCGCCAGACACACTTAACATGCCGTAAACGACACGCTGCGAATGAGTGCCGTGACCTGCATGCCTTTTGCCAACCCCATCTCATCCCATGATTTACGCGTTAACCGAGCGCGTAAGAAAAATCGACCGATGCCTAAACGCAGCTCCACTGTATAAGGTGCTTCGGGAAGGATAATGAAATCAGTGATAGTGGCGCTGAGCTGGTTGCGATAACTGGTGTTGGCGGGTGGAGTAAGCGCCAAGGCAATATCGCGGGCCAAAATGCGTACTCGCAAGCGGCTGCCAATCGGCGCTGAGGTGCCAGGCAGTACCAACTGATGTTCGTCATCAAGCGCTAAATGAGTCAGGCCATACGCAGTTTCATGGGCGACTACTTCGCCTTGCAGTAGCGAGGCCGCATCAAATCCCCCCAGTTCATGGGTTAGATCAAAGCGCTGGAGCAGGGCGCCCAGTGTGTCGCTGGCGCGAACCTGTCCGGCTTTCATTACCACCAAATGATCGGCAATCGCCGTGATCTCTTCGGCATCATGGCTAACGTAGATAACCGGAATATCTACCTGCTGGGTGAGCCGGGTGATGTAGCGCAGCAGCTCCTCTTTGCGCGCGCCATCAAGCCCGGTTAGCGGTTCATCCATGAGAAGCAGTTGTGGGTCACTGAGTAGTGCTCGGCCAATGGCCACACGGCGGGCTTCACCCCCTGAAAGTGTGCCGGGCATGCGCTCCAGCAAGGCCTCAATACCCAGTAGCTCCACTATTTCGGCAAAGCGCTGCGACGCCGGGCGGCGCATACCGTAGGTTAAATTACCGCGCACCCGGTAGTGCGGAAACAGGCGTGCTTCTTGAAACACAACCCCCATACGCCGACGGTGCGGCGGTACGAAGATACCTTGCCGGGTATCCAGCAAGGTCTGCTCGCCGAGTGTTATGGCACCTTGCTGTGGCCGTTCAAGCCCGGCTATCAGCCTAAGCAGGCTGGTTTTGCCGCTACCGGAGGGGCCAAAAAAACCGCTTACGCCTGTCGCGGGCAGGTTGAGCGCAGCAGACAGGTGAAAAAAACCTAGCTGTTGTTCAACTTGTAGCGCGAGCCGCGGGTCGCTGGGCTGATAAGACGTCGTCACGTTAGCCATCGCGTTCCTGTAGGCGTTGTCGGGTGCGCCGGGCTAGCCATTCCGAGGCAATTAACGATACCAGCGCAATGGCAATGGCGATTAGGCACAGCCGCGCGGCGGCGGCCTCCTGGCCGGGTGATTGAATCAGGGTGTAAAGCGCCAGTGGCAGGGTGCGGGTTTCTCCAGGGATGTTGGAAGCAAAGGTAATCGTTGCGCCAAACTCGGAAAGCGCCCGGGCAAAAGCGAGCACCGTGCCGGTTAGCAGGCCGGGCACGGCCAGCGGCAGCGTAATCGTGGTAAACACCCGCCATCGGCTAGCGCCCAATGTGCTGGCGGCGGCTTCAAGCTTCGGGTCAACCGCTTCAAGGGAGAGCCGTAAGGCGCGCACCAGCAGTGGAAATGCCATTACGCCGCTGGCGACCGCAGCGCCTTGCCAGGTAAACGGCAACGATACTCCCAGTGTGCTATACAGCCATTGGCCAATAACGCCTTGTCTACCCAGCGTCACCAGCAATAAATAGCCGACTACTACAGGCGGCAACACCAGTGGCAGGTGAATCAAGCCGTCCACCACCGCTTTACCGCGAAACTCAAAGCGCGCCAGCCACCAGGCCACGGCAATTCCCGGCGGTAAAATCCAGGCGATGGCGGCCAGCCCGATTAACAAGCTTAGGCGGATGACCTCCCACTCAGCAGGCGAAAGGCTCACCGGGCATCCATATCGGTATCAAATCCGTACTGTGCAAAGATGCTCAGTGCTTCTTCGCTCTCAAGCCATTGGCGTAAAGCAACCGCAGCATCGTTCTGCTCGGCGTCGATTAAGGCAATTGGGTAGGTGATAGGCGCATGCGTTTCAGGCGGGAAAAGCCCCAATACTCTTACTTGTTGGCTGGCTAATGCGTCGGTTTGATACACAACACCCGCAGGCGTTTCCTGGCGCTCCACCAGTGTAAGGGCTGCGCGTACGTCGTTGCCACGCGCAAGCCTTGGGAGTAGCTCCTCCCACTCTCCTAGCGCTTCAAGCGCCTGTTGGGTGTAGATGCCTGCCGGCACATGGTCCGGGTCGCCGACCGAGAGTCGGTCCCGCTCACCCAGCAGCGTGGCGATGCGGGCGTCTTCGCCTGGTGTGAAATGCTCGGGAGCGTCTGGGCTTGCTGAAACCAGCGCCAAGCGGTTGTACAGTAAATCACTGCGCTTTTGAACATTAATGCCTTGGGCTTCCAGCCAGTCCATCCACTCAACGTTTGCTGAAATAAACAGCGCCGCCGGGCTGCCGTTGGCAATTTGGCGGGCAAGGGTGGATGAGGATGCATAGATCGGCGTTACAGATACATCATGCTGCGCTTCATAGGTCGCGATAGCTTCGTTAAGTGCATCGGTAAGCGAAGCTGCCGCCGCCACTTGAATATTTGCCGCTGCATAACTTGCGGTAGGCATCACCATCATGAGCAGGGGGGCTATCAAGGGGCGATAAATGGCGAGATTGATCATACGGTTACGGTCCTTGTGCGCATCTTCTTGAGGGTTAATGTAACGCTTTTATCATGATCTAATCCAGGAGGCGGTAGCCAACATTGGCCATACGCACGGGTGATGAGTCCTTGGTCATTGCGTCAGCAACGTTTAAACAGAGTGACGACCGCGAACTGCCAGGCATTTTGTGTATCTAACCTTCGATGAGCCAGTATTTATCAAATGAGCTGTTATAGGGAAAAACATGAAAAAAAATATGATTCAGGCAGGTGTTGTTGCCTTATTGGCGGGTATGTTGTTACCACCGGTCGCCGCTGCCGCCGATGATTTATGTGAAAGCAAGGCAGCCGATGTTCGTGAGCAGTTAGCGCATGCCCAGGCTCAGGGTAATCAGCATCGAGAGGAAGGCCTGCAGCGTGCGTTAGATGCGATTGACGATAACTGCACGAATGAAAGTGTACTAAATGATGCAACGGATGAAGTAAAAGAGAGCCTTGCAGAGGTTCAAGAGCGCCAGTCGGAATTTGAAGAGGCGCTCAATGAAGGCGATGACGATGACATTGAAAAACGGCGCGTTAAGCTGGAAGAGGCAACGCTTGAGCTGGAACGCCATACTGAAGAATTGAATGCGTTACAGCAGCAAATTAGCGAGTAAATCATTGGGCGCTATGCCAGGCATAGCGCCCATCAGTAGCAGGGTAAGTAACGTGCAGGTCATTAAAGTGCTTGGCGTCGGCGCTGTTGATAAAGCCACCAGGTGTCGATGCCAAAGGAGTAGGCAAGTGAGAGTAGTGCGCTAAACGCCAATAGGCTCGCAACGAGCGTGGGCGTCAGCGGGGTGAGCGCCAATAGCAGGGCGGATACTTGCCAAACGCACACCACTTTACGGCGCCTGCTGGCAAATAAAGGGGCTGAAAGCCACGTAAAGTGCCAGCTAGCCACCACAAATAAATAGCGCGTAACGCCAATCAAAAGCACCCACAGCCCTAACGATTCAAGTTGAATTAACCCCACACAAAGCAACAGGATAAGCAGCGCATCCAGCTCCATATCAAAACGGGCGCCAAACGTGCTATAGCTCTGCGTTTTTCTGGCTACCCAGCCGTCCACGCCATCCAGCATCAGCGCGATAGTCGCGGTAACAAGCCATAGCCAAATGGCATGAGTGAATACATTGTCGGCCAGCGCCCCCGCCGCCAACGCGACTAATACGGCGCGCAGTAACGTTATTCTGTTGGCCCAGCCAAGTGCGCCACCCGACCAGAAAATCAATACGAAAAGGCTAATAAACGCATAGGTGCCAAACGCTAGCCCCCAGTTCAAAGCCGTTACCGTCAATGTGGGTAGCAGGCTGCCCAGCCCCAGCAGTAGCAAACTGCCCACCGCTAGTTCGCTGGCGCTGTAGAGGCGGCTCGATAAAAGATGGCTAGAAGCGAGCGTGGTAATTCGAACCATTGTGTCTCGCAAAGCGGATATCCCGCCCGCAGTCAATTGATGGGTGAGCCTGTTTATATATACGCTTCTTATACGTGGCTCTGCGGTTGTCTACCCCATTAATCATAGCGTATTGATGTCCCTGAAAAGTACCTGCGTACATTTTTAACCGTTCTTAAACGAAATTGGCGCCCGCATTCATCGACCTGTGTCTTTTCTGGGCTAAGCTTTACGGTACGCCACAAAAATTTCATACGTTGGCCATGCCAGATTAACGGCAGAGGTGCCTAGCTGATTGGATGAAAACGCGAATAATAGGGAAATGACATGTCGGCGAACGATACGGCCACTGCCTTCTGGGTAACGCGTCCAAGGGTCGGCGAGCTTAAAAAAGAGACGCTCACCAGCGTAGGGGAGGAAGACGTACGCGTACGTGCCCTGTTCAGTGGCGTTAGCCGTGGCACTGAGTCGCTGGTATTCAATGCCCGCGTACCCGAAAGCGAAGTGGAGCGTATGCAGGCCCCTTTTCAGGCAGGTAGTTTTCCCGCGCCGGTCAAGTATGGCTACTGTAGTGTCGGCGTTGTTGAGCAAGGGCCTGCGCACCTGCTTAACAAAACAGTATTTTGTCTCTATCCCCATCAGGATCGCTATGTCGTTCCTGCTTCCGCCGTGTTGCCTATCCCTGACAATATACCGGTGCCGCGCGCCGTGCTGGCCGCCAATATGGAGACGGCCATTAACGGCGTTTGGGACGCCGAACCAATGCTTGGGGAACGCGTCAGTGTTATCGGGGCCGGTGTTGTAGGCGCCCTGGTGGCTTACCTGTGTTCACAGATCCCCGGCGTGAGCGTCACGCTGATTGATATTAACCCGAAGCGCCAGGCGCTCGCTGAGCGTTTAGGCCTTGTCTTTTGTACCCCCGAACAAGCGCCCAACGATCAAGACTGCGTCATTCACGCCAGCGGCCATCCCGAAGGCTTACGCCAAGCGCTAAACCAGGTCGGCAACGAAGGCCGAATTATCGAAATGAGCTGGTTTGGCGAAGGGGAGGTGAGTATCCCCTTGGGCGGCGCGTTTCATTCACAGCGCCTTAGCCTGCGCGCCAGCCAGGTGGGCCAGCTACCCGCTAAATTGCGTCCGCGCTGGGACTTCCAGCGCCGTTTAATGTTGGCCTTGAGCCTGTTAAACGATAGCCGATTAGACGCACTGATTAGTGGCGAGAGCGACTTTGACGCCTTTCCCCAGCTTGCACCCAAACTCTTTTCTGCGGACAGCGACGTGCTATGTCACCGCCTTCGTTACCCCGCTCACGTTTAATCACTACAGCTTACTATCAGGAGCGTTTATGTACCGTCTATGTGTTCGTGATCACTTTATGATTGCGCATAGCTTCAAAGGTGACATTTTTGGTCCTGCCCAGCGCACGCATGGGGCAACATATGTCGTTGATGTGGTCTTTCAGCGCCCGGAGCTTGATGAGGACGGATTAGTGATTGATATCGGCCTCGCCAGCGAAACGCTCAAGGAAGTGTTGTCACACCTGAACTATCGCAATCTGGATGACGAAGAGGCCTTTAAGGGTAAAAACACCTCCACCGAGTTTATGGCCAGCGTTATCTTCAGCCGTTTAGCCGATGCCATCGGTGAGGGTCGAATGGGGAAAACCGCGCAAGGCATTACGCGTATGGAAGTCAAACTGCATGAGTCGCATATTGCCTGGGCAAGCTATGAAGGCGATCTATGAGTGAACCACTGACGTTTATTATCGCGGGGGCGCTTGATCAGCGCACCGGCGGCTATATCTACGATGCGCGCATTATCGAAGCGCTGCGTCAGGAAGGGCGCACCGTCGATATCATCAGCTTGTCAGGCCGCTTCCCTAATGCCGACCAAGAGGCTGCCGAGCAATTGGCTACGGCACTAAACGATTTGCCCGAGGCCGCGGACGTGGTGATCGATGGTCTTGCCATGGGGATGTTACCGGACATCATTATTGAGCAGGCCAATCGGTTGATGATAACGGCACTGGTGCATCATCCGTTGGGTGATGAGCAAGGGCTAAGCGAAGCCGAGCAGCAGCAATTTCATCAGTCTGAGCTTACGGCGCTTGCCGCCGTCTCACAAATAATCGTGACCAGCCGGTTTACTGAGCGCCGGTTGAAGGCGTTGGCAAACCACTACGCCATGCCTATAGCGGCCACGGTTAGTGTTGTCGAGCCTGGGGTGGATGTTGTCCCCATTAACGCAGCCCCAGCGCTTGGCGAGCCGCTGCGGTTTGTGTGTGTGGCAACGCTTGTTCCGCGTAAGGGGCAGGATGTGTTGGTCCAGGCGTTGGCGGGATTAAACCAGAGAAACTGGCAGTGTGACTGTTATGGCGGCGCACGTGATACGGCGTTTGCCGACCGGGTAGAGCAGTTGATTGAAGCGCATGGGCTTGCGTCTTGTGTGCAACTGCACGGCGAGTGCGACGCGACGACCTTAACCAGGACGTACGAAAACGCGCATGCCCTGGTACTGCCTTCCTGGTACGAAGGCTATGGCATGGTGGTCACCGAGGCGCTGGCGCGAGGCCTGCCTGTCATTACCACGACCGGGGGCGCTCTTGATGAAACCTTGCCGGAAGGCGCAGGCCTTAAAGTAACACCTGGGGATGTAAAAGCACTGACACATGCACTGAGCCGTTTTTGCGATGAACCCGAGCTGCGTGCGTCGCTTAAAGCCGGTGCAGAAGCGGTGCGTGAAACGCTTAGCGATTGGCAGCATGCCGGTGCTGCGTTTGCTAAAGCGCTGAACCCGCCCCCCTCTTTTCATACCGGCAGCCAGTTTGGTGCCGATTGGCTCACGCTACGTGAAGAGGCGGACGTTACGTTTAGAAGCCAGCAGCTTCCTCAAAAGGCCGCTATATGGCTAAACGAACGCACTCAGACGCCGAGGCTGGTCGATTTAGGGTCAGGCAGAGGAAGCAATATGCGCTTCCTGGCGCCTTTTCTACCGACCCCGCAGCACTGGACGCTCATTGACCATGACGCTGAACTACTCAACGACGCCCGCGACAGCATCGGCAAGTTGGAAAATGCCCAGGCGGGCATTCGGGTAGAAACGCTCTGTACGTCGCTTGATTCGCTTGTTCATGTGCCTCTGCAAGATGCGGATCTGATAACCGCATCGGCACTGCTGGATCTTGTATCGCAAGGTTGGATCGAAACGCTCGTCACGCACTGTCAGGCACGTGACCAGGCGCTTTTAATGGCCCTTAGCGTGACCGGAGAGTGGGGCTTTACCGATGCCGATGATGAGCCGTTATCCGATGATGATGACCACTGGCTACTGGCGCTGTTTATGGCGCATCAGCATCGCGACAAAGGATTAGGTGATGCCTTGGGCGGGCAGGCTCACGAGACGCTGGTTAATGCGCTTGAACAAGCGAATTATCAGGTTGAACAGGTTGCTACCCCTTGGCTGTTGAGTTCGGCTAACCGTTTACATCGGCCTTTAATGACGGCGCTCATTAACGGCTGGGCGGAAGCGGCGACAGAGCAGGCACCAGAGGCCGCTACTCGCATTGGTGAGTGGCGTGAGCGACGTACACACTCGGTGGCTTCCGGTGAGGTGGGCATTTGGGTGGGGCATTGTGACCTGCTAGCAACGCCAGAAAAAAGGGCGTAGCCCGATGAACATGCAGCGGATATGGCGCTCTCCTTGGGTTCGACGCGGGCTAATGAGTGCTGGCTTGCTGGGGGCGATCGCATTATTTGTAGAGCCCCGTGACATCATGGGCCAGGTACAGCGCTTATCGTTGGGCTGGGTCGTTGTGGCGCTGCTGATTAGCGTGGTTCAAATTATGCTCAGTGCGTGGCGATGGCAGTTGACGGCCAACCGAGTGGGGGCTCCGCTGCGGTTTAGTTATGCATTGCGGGAGTACTATCTTGCCTTGTTAGTGAATCAGATATTGCCTGGTGGCATTTTAGGCGATGCTGGCCGCGCTCATCGGCACGCTCAACAAGCAGGCTCACGGGGTAGCGCATGGCGGGCGGTAATTATCGAGCGCACCTCTGGGCAGGTGGCTGTGGTGGGTTTAACCATCGCGGCCCTGTTACTTTCTCCGCTATGGCACGCCGTGCTTGGCTGGCCGGTTAGCCTCACTATTATTGGTGGGCTGTGCCTTGCAGGCGTGGCTGTGTGGCAAGGAGTAGTGCGCTTGCCTTCATCGCGGCTACCGGCGTGGTGTCATTCGATGGGGGTGGATATCAAGCGAGGCCTTTTTAGCCCCGGAGTGTGGCACCTACAGCTGGCATCTTCGCTCGTTATTGTCATGAGCTATGGGATAGTCATGGTCTGTGCGGCGCGTGCCATTGGTGTCGAGCTTGCGGCGTCGAAAATTTTGGCATTGGCGCCGGTGCTTCTGTTAGCCATGTTAATTCCGCTGTCCGTTGCCGGGTGGGGGCTGCGTGAAGGGGCCGCTGTGGCCACTTGGGCGCTGGTGGGCCTGCCCACTGCTCAAGGGGTTGCGGTATCCCTTGCTTATGGTGTGTTAGTACTGCTTTCAAGCCTGCCGGGCATTTGGGTGGCGATGGATAAACGTCACCGTGCCCAGCCGTCAGGCAAAGGTGGTGGCTCTCAGCACCACGTCAAACAGCGTGTCGTCTCCACAGCGAAACGTTCTCATCGTCGGGCGCAGAGCACTTCCAAGCGTCTCGATAGGCGTCATCTGAAGCCCCGGCTTGCCCGAGCCGATCAGCAGTGGGGCGACCAGAAGATGCAGGCGATCAATGACGTTTGCTTCAATAAACCGAGAAACCGTTATGCCGCCCCCTTCCACCAGAATGCGCTTCAAACCACACTGATCAAGCAGCGCGATTACATCATTTGGGGCGAACTGCCCCTGCGCATTAAGCGGCAGTACATGGCGCTGAACCCGCGAGTTGGGCGGCGGCGGTGCATCTGGCCCCACGATGTGCAGCGTGGGCGCCGAGTCGGTGTGGAACAGCTTAATGCCTGCGGGAACACGGCCGCGTGGATCAAGCACTACCCGCGTGGGATGCGTGCCGGTGACATGACGCACTGTCAATTGGGGGTCGTCAGCACTGGCCGTACCGGCGCCGACGATAACGGCATCCACCAGCGCCCGCAGCCGATGCAGGTGAACCAGGCTCTCATGGCCGTTGATGTAGTGCGAGTGGCCGCTCTGCGTCGCAATACGCCCGTCCAGGCTTTGCCCCAACTGGGCAATCACCCAGTGGGGGCGGCTTGCCAGCGGCACCAGGCAGTCCAACAGGTCAGTGGCCGCCGGTGTTATAGCGTTCTGACGGTGCCAGTTGCCCTCAGCGTCGAGCCGCAATGGCGCCTCGGTTGTTCGGCCTTCACGTATTGCCAACAGCCACGCCCACGCCGTGTCTATATCCAGCGACGTCTTCTTCTCCAACAATGTTTTAGGACCAATGCAGCCACTATGGTGACGGGTGTCGGACATAACGCCTCCACGCTGAGAAAACAGTCTTATCTTGCGGGGCCGTATAGTTCAACGCAAGCGTACGCTACCCGCTGCACCAGGCAATCAGGAGGCCACTATGTATCACATTGAACGCGCTATTTTCGACATTCGCCGTGGGCTGCCGGTTGTGCTTAATACGGGCGAAAAGCGTCTGCTGGTACAGGCATTAGAGGGCATTGAGTCGGTCGATATGCTGGCCAAACTCGCAGGGACGCGACCCTCTCTGGTATTAACGCGCCATCGCCTGGAGGCGATGGGCATGTCACTAACGGCGGAAGCAGCCTGTTTGCCATTGGTTGAGCATGTGAGCGAAGATGATTTGCAGGCGCTCGCGGTGGTTCAAACGGCGAGTCGACCCGCGCATTCCTTATTAAGTGGCCTTAAACCCGCAGGACCAGGTGAGCGTGGCGCGGTCGCACTCATGCGCCGTGCTTTGCTAATTCCAGCCGCGCTATGTGCCGATGTGAGTGACCCGGCGGCTGAATCGGTGGCGCAGGAAATTGCTCAGGGCAAGCTGTTGGAAGTTGATACGAAAGACGCTGCAAAGTGCCTGGCCGGTGCGCCGGGTATGCTGAAACGGGTGAGCGAAGCCAGGATTCCGCTGGAAGACGCTGCTGAAAGTCGCTTTGTGCTGTTCCGCGAGCCGGATGGGCTACGCGAGCATGTGGCGGTCGTAATCGGACAGCCTGAAACACAGGAAGGGGCGGTTCCTTTACGCCTGCATTCTGCATGCCTGACCGGCGATTTATTTGGCAGCCTGCGCTGCGATTGCGGCGAGCAGTTGCGTAATGCCGTGGCGGACATTCAGGCCATGGGGGGAGGTGTACTACTTTACCTCGCCCAGGAGGGGCGTGGCATTGGGCTTGCCAATAAGCTGCGCGCGTATACTCTGCAAGATGGTGGCCTGGATACTATGGATGCTGACCAGGTACTAGGGTTTGGTGACGACGAGCGCCAGTACGCCGTGGCGGTGGACATGCTTAATGCGCTGAAGATCTCTCAAGTGCAGCTACTGACGAATAACCCATTGAAGATCGCTGCCCTGCGTGAAGGCGGAATTGAGGTGGTATCGCGTCAAGCACTTTATGGGAGCGTCACCGACCAGAATCATCGCTACCTGAGTGCAAAAGCCAATCGAGCCGGCCATCTTTTCGGCGACGTATTAGGTCGACATGGGCGCTAACGCACCAGGCCATTGCGGGTAGTAAGTAATTAACACGCTTAAAACGCAGGCAGCCGAGCTGTTTCCGTGATCACGGTTGCCAGTTGCTCAGCGTAATGTTGCACCAGATGCTCACCCAATGCCGATGTGGCTTGACGGGCGTCACCGGCCACGCCGTGCTGGCTTAAATCCTCGGCAAGCCAGGCAAATGCGGCGGCTCCTTCCGGGCCTACCAGACGGCAATTTTCTAACGTGCCGAGCGGGGCAGCCTTATAGTTGTCCAGATTGACGGTGGTTGGCGCCAAGTATTGCATCATGGCGGTTTCAAGCAGCCCGCCGTGTAATCCATAACGCAGCTCTTGGGCATCAACCGCACCTTCAAGCGGTGGGAGCCGTGTATACGTCGCTTTAACGACGCGCATATTAAACTGCTGGCGTAGGGTGAGCGCGGCCAACTCCATAATGGCTTTATTACCGCCATGGCTGTTGATGAGTACCAGCCGGTTAATGCCCGCCTGCGCGACGCATTTCCCATACGCCTCAAGCGTGGCAATCGCGAGCGATGCAGGAAGGCTAAGCGTGCCAGAGAAGTTAGCGTGCTCGTCGCTTGCGCCCACCGCAATAGAGGGTAAGCAAACGACCTCTAGAGCGGGGTCAAGAACGCTCAGCATAGCAGCCTGCAGCCCTTCGCCAATAATAAGGTCCGTGCCTAACGGTAGGTGTGTGCCGTGCTGCTCAATCGCGCCCAGCACTAAAACGGCGACAGGATCGCGCTCGGCGACCGCCGCTAACTCGGGAACACTAAGCGCTTGCCAATCGTAAATCATAAATCCTGAATTCCTGGCATAAGCTCCTTGTAACGGAGCTTGGTATGGAGGGTGTGATACTTGGTTCTGATAAACGTTTTAGTAAACACGTTTTTGTAACCATAGCGCCTGTGCTTGAAACCACAGCGCTGTTGGCAGGTTAGGTCGAAAATTAACGTTTGAAAAGCTGTCACATACCATCACCCGCTATGGGCACGCACCAGTAGGGGGTGATCCACTCGGCAGGCATGCAGGTCGCCCGAGGTAGGCCATCTGCACCTGTGGCTAACCTCAGGCTACGTTAAACCAGCATCGAACTGCTTAGCCGATGTGCTAGCTGGCCAAGCATTAATGAGGCTCCTTCGTCTGGGCAGCCGGGGACGACGGCGCGTGGACGCTAAACTGGTTTAGCGACTGAGGCGGCATCTCACCAGACAATTCAGAAGGCAGCGCATTAAGAACATACGGAGAACCATCGGCCATGGCAGGCAAGGTTGAACTGTCGCGCGCCATAAGGGTGTTAAATTCATCCAGCAAAGATGGGCTCAAACTCGTGCTAGGCGTTTGTAGCAGCCCTAAGCGCTGATTGATAACGCCGCCCCACGTGCTGCTACTGGAGTACTTGATGATCGGCACGGCTAACAGCAGGCCTAGCCATACCGGCGATAGCCATCCAAAGGCTGAGGCGGAAAACAGCATGACAGCTCCCGCCCAGGCAAGGCCACATAGTGTCATCCAACCAGCATGCTGCCACACTTCTCCCCATGGTAAAGAGCGCTCGCCTCGGGGTTGGGTTTGCCACTCAATAGAGCGCCCTAGCAGCACAGTGATAATAAATAGGCTGTGCCATGCCATCATCAAGGGAGCGATCAACGCGGCAAAGAGTATTTCCAATACCATGCTGGTGAATAGCTTAAGCCTGCCACCGAAGGCATGCGGACACTGTCCGAGTGCCAGTAAAAACCCCAAAAACTTGGGTGCCAGCAGCATCCCCAAGGTAATGGTCAGTAGCCCTACGGATAACGATTTGGGCAGCATTTGCTCTGTCGGCTCATCAATCGCCTGGTAGCCGACCAGAAGGCTCGTACACACCAGCAAAGCGAGCCACACAAGCGATGATAAATAGGCAAAGGCGCCGAAGAAAAAATGTAGCCGACTGATTGGGTGAAAGCCCGCGCCCGTTAGCAAACGTAGATGCTGTAAATTTCCTTGCAGCCAACGACGATCACGCTTGGCAAAGTCGAGCATATTGCTGGGCATGGCCTCAAAGCTGTTATGAGAGGCGCTGGCATACGGGTCGTGACGTGAAACGGCGGTGGTGGCCGTGGTATCAAGAAGTACCTGCCAGCCACTTCTTTTTAACAGTGCGGCTTCAACGAAATCGTGGCTAAGAATTTCCCCGCCAAGCGGCGGTTTGCCGGGAATGGTAGGCAAGCCTGCGCTGGCCATAAAGGCGCGCGTGCGCACAATGGCGTTATGCCCCCAGTAGTTGGCAGCATCGCCTTGCCAGAAGCTTTGGCCTGCGGCCAGCATCGGGCTGTAAAGTGCAGAGGCAAACTGCGTGAAAAGGCCAAACAGCGTGCGTTGGCCAACTGGAATCGGAACGGTTTGAATCAAGCCGACACCGGGCTCGCGCTGCATACGGTGAACAAGCGTTAACAGCGTCTCGCCACTCATCAGGCTATCCGCATCCAGAACCACCATATAGTCGTAGCGGCGTCCCCAGCGGCAGCAAAAATCGGCAATATTACCTGCCTTACGCTCATGGTTGTTCTCTCGGCGACGGTAGTGAACCGCCAATTGGCCGGCAAGGCGCTGCTGAAGTGCTGCCACGTGGGCGGCCTCTTCCTGGGCTTTGTTGAGGTCCTGCGTATCACTCAGAATAAAGACGTCGAAGTGTTCGCTTAAGAGCGTCTCAGGACGGTTCGAGGAGGTGTGTGCCTGCTCAATTAGCGAGCGACAGGTCGCTTCGAGGCCTGCAATAGTGGGGATGGGAGGTTCTGCATAAATCGGCATGACCAGCGCTGTTTTACTCACCAGTAAATTGCCGTTAGGCGAAAGCGGCACTTGCCGACGCAGGCTTAAGGGATCTAGCCGCAGGGCGCACACAATAAAACCGAACACAGCGCCCCAAAACGCCAAGGCGATCCAGCTAAACGTTAGTGCAAACAGTACCAACATGGTGATTTGCCAGCCTATTTCCAAAAAGGAAATAACCTTGAACATCACCACACAGCCAGCAATGCTGGAACTGATGACGAGCACGGTCAGCAATGCGCGACGAAAGGCCAACCACGGAATCAACGGGGTAAGTTCAATAGATTTACGCATCGGGATACCACACATAGTTCCAGGTTTCGCTAATGGGCTGGTTGTTGAGCATTAAACGCAGGCGGATATCACTTGGTTCAGTTGTCGGCGGAACTCGAAAGCTGGCGCGCCACATGTTATCGGGGAGCGACATAACATGGGGCTGCGTGACGTTGCCGGTTTGGGTGCTAATGTCGAGCTTGACGGGTTGGTCTGGGGCAATGTCGTCAAGCGCACCGCCTTGAAAATCGACAACAAACTGGCGCTCTAATGTAGCGCCTTCACTGGCGCTCCCCTCAATGGTGGCCTTGCCATGACGGGTGCGAATGACTCGGCCTACGTCGTGGTCCTGGGCATCATTGAGTGTGTGGGTATGATAATGAAGGTGGCGTGAGTCCCCAGCGTTAAGCGGCTCATCGTCGACCCAATAGGCAACAATATTGTCGTGGGTTTCATCCGGAGTGGGTATTTCTACTAGTTCAACATGACCTGCGCCCCATGCATCAATAGGCGCTACCCATTGGCTGGGCCGTTGATGGTAATGCGCTTCCATATCCAAATAGCGGCTAAAGTCGCGCTCACGCTGCATCAGCCCAAAACCGTGGGGGGCGTTATCCACAAAGCTTGAAATATGTGTCTCTTGAGGGTTACTGAGCGGGCGCCAAATCCATTCATCAGCGCCTGTATGTATTAATAATCCGTCAGAGTCGTGTACCTGCGGCCGAAAATCATCAAACCTTTCATGGCTAGACTCGCCAAACGTGTACATGCTGGTAAGCGGGGCTATACCTAGCTTGGCGACATCGTGACGGGCAAATAGCTCGGCTTCTACCTCGGCATTGGTTTGCTCACCAGGACGCAGTGTTATTCGGTAAGCACCGCTTAACGATGGACTGTCGAGCAGAGCGAGCAGCGTGATTTCATCGGCATCTTCGCCTGGCTTATATAGCCAAAACTCCCGAAAGGCTGGAAACTCTTCCTTTTCAGATGACGCTGTGTCGATCGCTAATCCTCGCGTTGATAATCCGTAGGTTTGGTCCTGGCCCACCAAACGGAAATAGCTGGCGCCTAAAAAGACCGCGAACTCATCCGCGTAATCGTCATTGTTGAGGGGATAGTGCAGCCGAAATCCGGCATGGCCACTGCCGGTTAAATCCTGCTCAAGAAGCGCCTCAGCATTGTCATCGTACTGAAAATCATCGCTGGAGAAGGGCAGCGGAGTAACGTCATCGCCCTCAATGATATTCAGCGTGATAGGCGTTTGAAAAATAAATCCGCTATGAAATAACTGTAAATTGAAGGGGCTTTCATCACGCCAGTAGGCCTGGTCGGGCGAAAAGCGGATTTGTCGATAGGTGTCGTAATCAATCTCTTTTAGGGCCGAGGGTAGTGATTCTTCAGGCGCTTGATACGCCTGTTCAGCAAGCTGTTTAGCCTGCTCAATGACCGCATTGAAATGGTCATCTGTGTGGGCACTGGCTGGCAATGCCGTAAAGCAGCCAAGCAGTAATATCCACTTTCCGATCTCCGGGCTCTTCAACGTCGTACAGCGCATAGGCGAGTTCCTTTCGACGGCTGACTAAAACAGGGTGAGCTAACATCACTACCAGCATGTTTGAACAAATTTTGTACACTAAATCCTTTATGCACACTGTTCATCTAACGTATGGTCGCCAACCTGGGTAATGCCGCCACTTACACGGCATTTGGACGCCCGCTTAACGTATATGTAGACCTGCCGTTGTTGCGCTCAATCTTTCACTTGCTAGTAGGTAATGTAGGCCAAATATGGGCATTTTGCGCGATGCTTGCAGGCGCCGCTGGGCTATTTTTGCGCCTTGGGAGCACGCGAGTGACCCACCGGAGGTGGTCTGGCAGGATAGTGAGCGGATACGTGATCATTACGCTTGGTTTGTCGACTACGCTGTAGAGGTGACCCAGCGTTATTGGCGCCTTTTCGCACGTATGGATTTGTGGAGGGCACGCTGCCGTCATTGGATAATCCTGAAAAGGCCGCACGAATGAGCCAGCTTCGCCACTGGTTACGGGAAGCATTTGGCAGCCGGTAACACTTTGCCTACAAGGACGAGACTATGATTCAGCCGGTGATTCTATGCGGGGGAAGCGGCACACGGCTGTGGCCGCTTTCACGCGAGCAAATGCCCAAACAGTTTTTGCGCTTAACCTCGTCGAAGAGCCTGCTTCAGCAAACGCTGGATCGCCTGGAAGGGATAAGTACGACACCGCCGTTTATTATGGGCCATCAGGCGCACCGGTTCCTTATGGCTGAGCAACTGCGTGAAGCGAACCAGGCGGGGCGTATTGTGCTAGAGCCGGAAGGGCGTAACACAGCGCCTGCGATTGCCTGTGCGGCGTTGTTAGCCAGGGCCGTAGGAGACGATCCGCTGCTGTTGGTCTTGCCGGCGGATCATGTCATTGGCGATGTGAGCGCTTTTCAACAAAGTGTCGAGTGGGCCGTGCCCTTGGCAGAGCAGGGCTATTTAGTCACCTTTGGCGTTGTGCCTACGCATCCTGAAACGGGATATGGCTATATCGCCTGTGGTGATGCATTGGAAAAGGGCTATCGGCTCGCCTCGTTTATTGAAAAACCGGATGCCGAGCGCGCCGCTCAACTGCTTGAACAAGGCGATACGCTTTGGAACAGCGGCATGTTTTTGTTACGCGCTTCGACATATCTTGAGCAGCTAGCGGACCTTCAACCCGAGATGCTGTCTGCCTGCCGGGCCGCTGTTGATGGCGCTCACAGCGATCTGGATTTTCTAAGGCTCGCTGAAGCGCCGTTTCAGCGCTGCCCCGCCAATTCGATTGATTATGCCGTCATGGAGCACTGCCGTTTTGCGGCCGTCATCCCCCTTGATGCTCAGTGGAGCGATGTAGGCAGTTTTGATGCGCTTTGGGAGATGGCCGCGGCGGATGAAGCGGGCAATGTGGTGCAAGGTGATGCGCTTTTGCACTCGACCACGAATTCACTCGTGATGGCCGAACACCGCTTGGTGACCACGCTGGGCGTTAACGACTTGCTTGTGATTGAAACCTCTGACAGCGTGCTGGTGGCGCATCGGGACCAGGCCCAGCACATAAAACAATTAGTCGCGGTGTTAGCCAGTAAAGGGCGCCACGAGCTTCAGTCAACGCCCCAGGTACATCGCCCCTGGGGTGACTTTCAAGCAATTGATAGTGGTGAGCGCTACCAAGTTAAGCATATTACGGTGAAACCCGGCGGCCGACTCTCCCTTCAACGCCACCATCATCGCGCCGAGCATTGGGTCGTGGTAAGCGGAACGGCACAGGTAACAGTGGGAGAGCGCAGCTTCTTAGTCAGTGAAAATCAATCGACCTATATCCCGATTGGCACACTTCACCGCTTAGAGAACCCCGGTAAAATCCCGTTAGAGCTGATTGAGGTTCAGTCGGGTGCCTATCTGGGGGAAGACGATATCGAAAGGCTCGATGATGTCTATGCACGTCATGACGATGAGTAGGTCTGATAAATCAGTACCTACTCAGAGAAACCCTAGTAAAGCCGGAAGTCGTTGGCGTTGGGGTTTTGCTGCTGCTCTTCGATGACTTTGCGGTAACGCTTGTATTCCCACTGGTACTGGGCGGGTTCCAACGCAATTGACGCTTCAACACTGGCGTTAACCCCGCTCGCAGACACTGTTTCGTCAGCACTATACACCCGCTCGTCGGCGTCCAGAAAATGGATAGCAAAGCCGCGCCCAGGCAGGCGCAGGGCAACGCCTGTGACAACGCGTGCCTGGGTGCGCGCCACCAGTTTGGGGAGTAGCGTGGCGGTATACGCATCGCGTGCATAAAACGGCGCAAAGACGCCGCTGCCCCAGTCGGGTTCCTGGTCAGGCAGAATGCCGATGGCCTCGCTGCGCTTAAGTGCTTTAAGCAGTGCTGCAACGCCCCGCGGGTTAGTGGGCACTAACTGTGCGCCCATCCGTTCGCGGCCATGGCGAATAATCGGCTCAAGGTTGGTTATTTTGGGAGGCTCGTACATAGCGGTGAAAGGGAAATGGCTGGAAAGCCAGAAATTCAACACTTCCCAGTTACCAAAATGCGGCGCCAGAACAATAACACCACGGCCCTGCGCGCGAGCGCTGTCCAGCTTGTCGCGGCCATGCACTTCAACAATACTTGCTTCAACGCGATCAGGCTCCGCCATCCAGGCATAGCCCAGCTCCATCATGGTGGCGGTGGAGTGACGAAGGCTCTGTTTAGCGAGCGCCCTGCGCTTACGCTGGTCAAGCGCGGGGTATACCACCTTAAGATTAATATCGGTGACGTTTCGCTCACGGCGGCTAAAGCAGTAAACGAGAGGACCAAGCGTGGAGGCAAAACGCCACAGGCGCGGCAGGGGCCAGCGCGAAAGCCTGCGCCAAAGCCACGCAATCGCCGTGGCTCGGGAGAGTCGCTTGTCTGATGTCGTTGCGTGTTCCGTCATTCGTTAGATTAACCAGCTGTCCACATTACTCGGAGCACGTTTATCTTGTAAGCCCTTAAACCCTTTAACGCAGCGAACGATAAACCAAACCGCCAGTGCAAATAAAAGCGGGAAGCCGATCAGTACAAAGGTGAGCAGGAAGCTAATGCTTGCGTACAGCAAGCCAATCCAGAAGGTGCGAACCTGATAGCGGTAGTGTTCGTCCAGCCAGGCCGGGCCTTTGCCTTGATAGACATAGGCAATGATGACGCCGACAACCGAGGTGAAGCCGACAACAAAGCTTGCCAGATAAAGCGCATAAACCACCATGGCCATTGTGGTGTCGTGCTGCTTGCTTGGCTCGGCGGTAGTGTGTTCTGAAATAATTTCGCCTTCAATCGGCGAGTCATGACGGTTATCTTGCATGTCTTTTTACCTTTAATACGGATGAGACAATAAAGCGAAGGTTCTTAACGCCCTATAATACCTTGCACGACGCCGCTAAGCATTAGTCACTGACCAGCAAGATACTGGCGGTAACATTAGCGAGCCGGGCGGCAAATCTCCAAAAGGTTACCATCGGGGTCGCGCAGATAAACGGACTCGATCGCGCCATTGGCGCCTTGGCGAGCCACCGGGCCAAGTTCAACCTCAATGCCCAGCACGTCTAGATGCTGTTTGAATTCATCCAGCGGCAATTGGCAGCGTAGGCATAAATCCAGGCTGCCAGGCGTAGGGGTTGCAGAAATAGGCTCGATGTCGGTGTCGGTTTGATGGAGTCGTAGGGCGGTATCGCCCAGCATTAAATCTACCCGTTGGGCATCACGATAGCGTACGTCTAGCCCGAGAACTCGCGAGTAAAAATCAACCGCGCGACCCATATCTGTGACAGTAACAACAAGATGATCCAAGCCTGAGAGCATGCCTCTTTCCTTAAATGCAAAACCGAAAAACAGAGAATACGACGATGCAATGCTGTCCGCTATGCGGTGAAATTAAGGTCTCGCTCTATCATCAAAATCATCGTCGTGAATATTACCAGTGTGCCACGTGTTGGCTGGTGTTTGTGCCGTCCGAGCAGCATTTAAGCGTAGCGGATGAAAAAGCAGAGTATGACCAGCATCAAAATTCACCGCAAGATATGGGATACCGGCGGTTTTTAGGGCGCTTGTTCACGCCGTTGCTAGCCAAACTGCCGACAGGTGCCAACGGGTTGGATTTTGGTTCAGGGCCTGGCCCCACGCTGTCTGTGATGTTCGAGGAAGTTGGCCACCCCATGGCGGTCTTCGACATTTTCTATGCGCCCGACATGTCTGTTTTGCAGAAAACCTATGACTTTATCACCGCGACTGAGGTCGTTGAGCATTTAGCCATGCCCGGAAAGGTGCTGGCGCAGTTGGTTGCTCAGCTACTCCCTGGTGGCTATCTGGGCATCATGACCAAGCGAGTGACCACTCAAGCAGCATTTGCCAACTGGCACTATATTAATGACCCCACCCATATCTGTTTTTTCAGTGAGGCAACCTTTGAATGGTGGGCCGCGCAGCATCAACTAACAGTCGAATTTCCTGAAAAAGATACGGTTATTTTGAGAAAACACTAATCGATACGAACAGGCTATGAAAAAGCGTTGACTTTATGCTATCCAGGGCAATAATTGCGCGCCCGTTTCTTGCCTGTGGTTGTGTAAAAGGTGGTAACGGCTCTTAAACAGCTACGCCCGCTTTTTTTGACCCTGTTTTTTGACAACGTGTTTGGCAAGGTGAGGTTTTCATGTCGCGGCAATTACTGGCTATGGCGTTTGCGCCTCTGTTGGGCCTGTTTATTTTAGGCATTGGCAACGGCTTTTTGGCTACCTTGATCACGGTACGCCTGGATGCGGCAGGCGAGTCTGCGACGGTGATCGGGATTGTCTCGTCAGCGTACTTTATTGGCCTGGCCTTGGGCGCCTTGTTTAACGACCGGTTATTGCTGCGTATTGGGCACATTCGCGCCTATGGCAGTTTCGCCTCGCTGGTTGCCGTGACGGTGCTTCTTCAAGGGCTCTTTTTTGACCCTTGGGCCTGGTTTGCATTGCGCTTGATTGGCGGCTGGGCAACGGTCGGTGTCTATCTGGTCATTGAGAGCTGGCTGCTCACGGCAGGCGAGCAAAAAGTGCGTGGCCGCCTGTTGGCGCTCTACATGATTTCGCTTTACGCCGCCGGTGTCATTGGTCAGCTATTGCTGGGCGTCACCAATGCCATGGGCGGGACGGCACCGTTTATGGTGATCGGCATGCTGGCGTCGCTTTCTGTGTTGCCAATGGCGATGATTCCGCGTGTTACCCCTCTGATTGAGCACGCCGAACCGCTGCCTCCTTATCGATTAATCATGTTAACCCCAACGGGCGTGCTGGGTAGCCTGGGGTCGGGCATGGTGGTCGCGGCGGCGTACACCTTGCTGCCCCTTTATTTGCAGCGCATTGGAATGAGCGTGAATCAGGTCGGCCAGATGATGGCGCTGGTGGTGCTGGGAGCCATGCTGCTGCAGTATCCGATTGGGCGCTGGTCAGACCGTCACGACCGCCAAATGGTACTTATCGGGATCAGTGGTTTTTGTGTGCTGGTGTCGGCAGCAATTCTTTGGCTACCGCTCTCCACGCCGCTGCTGGCGGTACTACTGTTTTTGCTGGGCGGTGGAGTGTTTGCGTTCTACCCCGTGGCCGTCAGTCATGCTGCCGACCGAGCACCCGCCGGGGCGCTTGTACGTATGAGCCAAGGACTTTTGCTGATTAACTCTATCGGGGCAACCTTAAGCCCGCTGATGATTTCACCCGTTATGACAGCCGTGGGCGATGCCGGGTTGTTCTGGGCATTTGGCGGGCTCAGCCTGTTCTTCCTGCTCTTTTTTGCCTGGCGGCGCAGCGTGCGCCCCGCCCCGATGCCGGTGGCGCCGTTTACCGCGACGACGCCCATGACTGCGGCCGGGGCAGAGCTTGTGATTACCGAGGAGCTTGTCCAAGGGGCGCTTGAGCACGAGCATCTGGAAGATTTGTCGGATGCAGTGCCAAACGTGGACGTAGCGGAACCTGTAGTCGGACCGCCCGCCGAGGAAGAAACCCGAATTGCCTACTATGACGATGTCGAACAGTTAAGCACGCGTAAGTAATTTGGTAGCGGGTCTGTATCGTAAAGAGGTGAGACGTTGGGCTAATGGTGTAACGATAGGCAGGAAACTACTATCGAATATAACGGTTTATAACAAACGACTGTTTTATTTCTACATCGAGGTTTTGCCATGAATCACTACGTCGCGCCGGTACGCGATTTGCGTTTTGTGCTCGAAGAACTGCTCGGGCATCACTCGCTGACGCTGTCCAATTTTACAGAGACAACACCCGACGTTGTTGAGGCGGTGCTGGATGAGGCCGCCAAGCTTGCGGGTGACGTTTGGGGGCCGCTAAATGCTACCGGTGATCATCAAGGCGCCAAACATCATCCGGATGGGCGAGTAACGACGCCTGATGGATTCGCGGCGGCCTACCAGGCGTATGTAGAAGGCGGCTGGAACGGCATCGGCGTGTCGGAAGCGTTAGGTGGGCAGAACTTGCCTGAAGTGGTGGCCAGTGCCGTCCAGGAAATGCTCCACGGTGCCAATATGGCGTTAGGGCTTTGTCCCATGTTAACTGCTGGCGCCATTGAAGCATTGGCCCATCATAGCAGCGAGCCGCTGAAAGCGACGTATTTACCCCATTTGGTAGAAGGGACCTGGACAGGCACCATGAACCTGACCGAGCCCCAGGCAGGGTCGGATCTTTCTAAAGTGCGTACCAAGGCAGTACCTGAAGGCGATCATTACCGGATAAGTGGCCAGAAAATCTATATTACCTGGGGTGAGCACGACGCCGCTGAAAATATCATCCATTTTGTGCTGGCGCGTAAACCTGATGCGCCAGAGGGTAATAAAGGCATCTCGCTTTTTCTGGTGCCTCAATTTCTCGTCAATGATGACGGCACCCTGGGCGAGCGTAATGACGTTTTATGCACCGCCATTGAGCACAAGCTGGGTATCCACGGCTCACCAACTTGTTCGTTAAGTTTTGGCGAGCAGGGTGGGGCAATCGGTTATCTGGTGGGTGAAGAAGGGCGCGGCCTGAATCACATGTTCACCATGATGAACGAGGCGCGTCATAAAGTGGGTATCCAAGGGATCGGCGTGGCCGAACGCGCCTGCCAGCACGCGTTTGCCTACGCACAAGAGCGCCATCAGGGTCGTTTGTCGGCAGCGCGAGGCGGTAAAGAGTGCCCCATTAGTGAGCATCTCGACGTGCGGCGCATGCTGCTTTCCATGCGCGCACGCACCGATGCGCTGCGTGCGTTAGCACTGTACTGTGCAGCACAGCTGGACACCGCCCGCCATGCTGAAAACGAGAGTGAACGCCTGGCGGCTCAGGCTCGCGTTGATATCCTGATTCCTGTGGTAAAAAGCTTCTCAACGGATCAAGCGGTAGAGATCGCCTCGTTAGGTATTCAGGTGCACGGCGGGATGGGATATATCGAAGAAACCGGCGCGGCACAGCTGCTGCGTGATGCTCGTATCGCACCCATTTATGAAGGCACTAACGGCATTCAGGCGCTGGATTTAGCAGGACGCAAGTTACAGCGTGATAATGGCGAAGCATTTTCCAGCCTGCTAAACGAAGTAGCCGACACGGTTGAACGTCTCAAGGCTGAACCTGCGTTGGCTCATTTGGGGCAGGCGCTGGATGCCGGGCTTGAGGATTTACGTGCTGCCAAGCAGCAGGTACTTGAGCAAGGCAAAGACCCGGAAAACGGGCCTGATGCCGTACAAGGTTATGCGACTCCGTTGCTAAACCTGGCAGGCCATGTGTTATGCGCCTGGCAAATGGGGCAGGCGGCACTCAGTGCGCAGGCGGCCATTGGGCAGGGCACAACAGACCCCTTCTATAAGGCAAAACTTCTAAGCGCACAGTTTGTGATCACCCAGTGGCTCCCTGTTGGGCGTGCCCAGCGGGCGGTAATTGAGGCAGGCATTCAATGCCTGAGTGATTTTGAGGTTGGCTAATCGCCCTATTGTGACAATCGCCGCCCCTGGAGGCGGCGATTGTATTTCTGGCGGGCGAGAAAAGAAGTGATTGCCCCCCAACCAAGCGTTCGCTAGGGTTGCAAGGCAGGCCAGTTAAGCCACCATAACAATGAAGGAGCCAATATGAGCGAATCAGTTATTGAAAAGGTCGATAACGAGGGTATCGTCCGCCTGACCATCAACCGCCCCAAGGCGTTGAATGCGTTAAATAGCGATGTACTTTCCGCGCTAGAGACCCACCTGACTGAGCTTGAGAATCAGCCAAACCTGCGCGCCGTATTACTGACTGGCGCCGGTGAAAAGTCGTTTGTTGCCGGAGCGGATATCACCGAAATGCGTGATAAAACGCCGGAAGAAGCGCGCGCCTTTGCAAGCCAGGCGTTACGAACCATTAAACGACTTGAAACACTTCCGGTGCCGGTGGTCGCCCTTGTGAACGGGTTTTGCCTTGGCGGCGGCTGCGAATTGGCACTGGCCTGCGACTGGGCAGTAGCCAGCGACAACGCGGTATTCGGCCAGCCTGAAGTTTTGTTGGGTGTCATCCCAGGCTTTGGTGGTACGCAACGCTTACCACGCCGCGTAGGCCCAGCCATGGCGATTGATCTTGTGACGACAGGGCGCAAGATAGACGCGAAAGAAGCGCTACGCATCGGTCTGGTGAATCGCGTAATGCCTCAGGCAGAGCTTGAAAGCTATGTAGCAGAGCTTACCCAACAGTTAAAAGGCAACGGCCCTCAGTCGGTACGCGGTGCCAAGCAGGCCGTTCATGACGGGATGGACCAGGACCTTGATAGTGCACTGGCCCTGGAGACTAGCCTATTTGCACTCTGCTTTGCCGGTGAGGAACAAAAAGAGGGCATGAGCGCATTTATAGAGAAGCGTAAGGCCAGCTTTTAGTCAGGTTGGCGTGATAGGTACGTCGGTTGGTTTCCGTTAATTATTGAGGGGGTGGCGGTAACGCCCCCCCCTTTGGGATCAATTATCTTAATCGTTGATCTGTTACTTCCATAACTCGATCAATACCTTGCCGGACACCTCCGCATCTTTGGCTATAGCAAAGGCTTGTTGAGCATCGGCGGCGGGCAATACATGCGTAATAACGTGATCAAAGTTTGAATTGGCTGCCAGTAGCGCGATAGCTTCATCAATCTCATTATTGAACCGGAAACAGCCTCTAAGCTGAACTTCTTTCGCAATCAGCGATGCAAGCGCAATGGGCTGCGGAGCGGCAGGCATCATGCCTATTTGAGCAATAACGCCAGCGCGGCGCACGGCGAGAATAGCATTATTGATAGAGGCGGGAACGCCGGTGCACTCAAGCACCACGTCAAAGGCCTCCACGGGGAGCTCTTCCCTATCCACCTGAATGGTGCGATGAACCCCGAGTATTTTTACACGTGACAGCGGTCCCTCAAGAATATCGGTAATGCATACCTCTTTTGCGCCCCTGGCAAGTGCAGCAGCGGCAGCGAGTAGACCTATAGGTCCAGCTCCACATACCAATACGCGCTTTTGGTCAACACCTCCGGCTACTTCGATCCCATGCAGACCCACAGCAAGTGGCTCTGCTAAGGCTGCACGTTTGAGTGGCAGAGTATCGGGTAATGCACGCAACATGCTGGCATCGACATCAAGGAATTGACTCATGCCCCCTTGCGTATGTGGCCAGGTTGACGCGGAGCCCAAATAGGCTCCGTTGGGCCACAAGTGGGGCTTATCTTCGATACCGGTTTGGCTTTGCCCGAATGTGGCGGGGTGCAGTGTTACCGGTGTGCCAAGCGGCCATTGCCCGCTTGGGTCTTCATCGACTACTCCTGACATTTCGTGACCTGGAATCAATGGCTCACGAACAACAAAAGCACCATTGGCACCTTCATGATAATAATGAAGATCCGAGCCACATATTCCACCGAAAGACATACGTAAGCGCACTTTTCCGGGAGCGAGCGCTGGAAGATCAATATTTTCTTCGCGTAGATCCTGCTTACCGTGAATAACTAATGCTTGCATGGTGCTTCATCCCCAAAGGCAATTTCCAGGTGTTAAACCACCGAGGTCATTCCGCCATCAACGAAAATATTTTGTCCAGAAACGAAACTTGAAGCATCCGAACAGAGATAGACCAGCGTGCCCACCAGTTCGTCGAAATGTCCCCAGCGCTGTGCCGGAGTGCGTTTTTCCACCCACTGGTTAAAGCTTGTGTCTTGCCATAGCGCGGTATTCATTTCAGTTTTAAAGTAGCCGGGAGAAATGCAGTTGACCTGAATGTTGAAGCGAGCAAGGTCAGCAGCCATACCCTGAGTGAGTAGAACAACCCCACCTTTGGTTGCCGAATAGGGGGCGATGGTTTCTCTGGCAAGTTTGGACTGTACCGAGCCGATGTTGATGACCTTACCCGAGCCACGTTCACTCATGGCTGGAGTCAACGCACGAGACACGTAAAACAGACTCGAAAGATTGGTGGCGATGAGCGCATCCCAATCTGACGTAGAGTACTCATTGAATGGCGCTCGGCGTTGAAGCCCTGCATTGTTGACCAGGATATCCGGAACGCCAAACTGATCGATAAGTGCTTCTACGGCTTGCTGAGTCGCCCTGGCATCAGTGACATCAAAGCTGATGGCTTCAACGTTGGCGCCTGTCTCTTGGGCGATGTTGTGGGCTTCCTCCTTGACGCTTTCCAGGTCCCGCCCATGCACAATGACATGAGCTCCTTGGGAAGCAAGCCCCCTGGCAAGCGCATTGCCCAGCCCCCTTGAGGATCCGGTTACCAGTGCCAAGCGGCCGTTAATATCGAAAAGTGCTTTTGTCATCGTGCTCACCTAAAACAGCATGAAAATAATAACCGCGAATATAAAGCCGACAACGGATTCGAGCGCCTGCTGAACGGTCCAGGTCTTGAGCGTTGTCTTGACGTCCATTCCTAACAGGCGACCAACCAGCCAGAACCCAGAGTCGTTGACATGCCCTGCAAAGACAGAGCCCGCTGCTGTTGCTAGGGTAATCGCCACTACCTGCATGGATGTAAAGTCACCGCCAATCACGGCGGGGGCCATGAGCCCGGCGGCGGTTACCAGGGCGACAGTTGCTGAGCCTTGGGCTAAGCGCATAATCACCGCAATGACATAAGCCGCCAGGATGATCGGTAAACCAATATCGCTGAGCGAACTTGATAGCGCATCGCCAATGCCGGATGCCCTGAGTACGCCACCGAACATACCGCCGGCGCCTGTGATCAGTACTACCGAGCAAATCGGCCCCAGAGAAGAATCCAGTATTTTTTCTAATGCACTGCCTCCGATACCTTGGCGACGGCCTAGCACTAACATTGCCACCAACGTTGAAATAAGCAGCGCTACCGGCGTATTGCCGACGGCTGATAGCAGTTGGAACCATAGCGCGTCACTATCCACAACGCCCATTGAGCGCAGAAAGTTTAAGCCGGTGTTCATGAAGATCAGCACAATCGGCAGCAACAGCATACTGATAACAACGCTGACAGAAGGCGGGTTGATAACGTGGTCATCGCTGACATCGCCGAACAGGGAGTCTGCGAGAGGGAAGGGGTAGCGCTTTGCGACAATTTTCCCCCACATATAGCCTGATATCCACCAAAGGGGGAACGCAATCACCACGCCAGCAAGCAGCAATAACCCTAAATTTGCCTCATAAAGCTCCGATGCGGTAACCGGGCCTGGGTGAGGGGGCAGGAAAACATGCATAACCGAAAACGCAGCGGCAGCAGGCATGGCATAAAGAAGGATAGGGCCACCCAAACGACGCGAAACGGCAAAAATGATCGGTAGCATGACGATCAAACCGGCATAAAAAAATATCGGAAAGCCCATTAGCAGCGACGTGATGCCGAGGGCAAAAGGCGCTCGCTTTTCGCCGAAGAGATCAATCATTTTATCGGCAAGCGCTTTGGCACCGCCTGAATGCTCAACAAGCTTGCCAAGCATTGCCCCTAACCCTACCAGTAGAGCAACAGCGCCCAGTGTTCCCCCAAAGCTATCCACCATCGTGGGAACAATCGCATTGACTGGAATCTGTGTGGCGAGCGCCGTCAGTAAGCTCACCAACATCAGCGCCACAAACGCATGCATCTTGAATCTGATGATCAATAGTAAAAGGGACAAGACCGCTACGGCGGCAATGCCTAGCAACGGTCCTGTGGACAACGTTTGCGTCCATTCATCCATGCGAGTACTCCCAATGATAGTGCTAATTGCTGGCTATGTTATCGGTAACATCGTACAGCTTGATATTTTCTTGCATACACGACCTTGGTTTAAATAAAGTAAAAAAAGAATCTGTTAGGCGATGAAACAGGCAATTTATGGGATAAAGAAAGGCGACATAATGCGACTAGCGTAGCCATCCTTGCTTATTTGACGTAAAAAAGGGGTAACCATGTTTGATCTCTACATTGCCAACAAGAATTACTCTTCATGGTCATTGCGGCCTTGGGTGCTTATGAAAGCGCTTAATATCCCTTTTAAGGAACACGTTATGGCCTTTGAGGGTGGCAATGGGGCGAGTCGAGATACGTTTATTCGCTTTTCGCCTTCTGGGCTTGTGCCTTGCCTGGTGGATGGCGAGACGGCCGTCTGGGATTCGCTGGCCATTGTTGAATACATTGCCGAGCAGCATGCTCGGGTATGGCCAAAAGAGGCGACAATACGTGCCTGGGCACGTTCGGCCAGCGCCGAAATGCATAGCGGCTTTTCCACGTTACGTAACGAATGCCCCATGAACTGCGGCGTGCGCGTCACGCTTCAGGATGTTTCTGCTGGGCTCAGAGCTGATCTCGCTCGATTGGATAGGCTCTGGCAGGAAGGCCTTTCACGCTTTGGTGGCCCTTACCTGGCAGGTGACGAATTTACGGCGGTAGATGCCTTCTACGCACCTGTCGTCTTCCGTGTACAAACGTTTGGCTTGCCTTTAAGCGAGGCTTCGAACGCTTATGCAAAGCACCTGTTGACGCTGCCAGCGATGCAGGCGTGGTATCAAGCAGCGCTCGACGAAAAATGGCGTGAGCCTCATCACGAAGCCGATACGTTAAAACACAGCACCCTAACGGCTGATTATCGGAATGCCTAGCGCCTATCGGGCCGCGCATCAGGTAAACTAGCCAAAATTTATCGCTGGATATTCTGATGGCCCTTAGTGCGACGCCTTACAAAGTTGATATTAACCTTACCGACCTGGATCGTGGGGTGTATGAAACGCTACGTTTTACCGTGGCACGCCACCCCTCTGAAACAGAAGAGCGGATGAGTGCGCGGCTGATTGCTTATATACTGTGGTACAGCGAGGCGATTGCATTTGGGCGCGGGCTTTCCGATGTGGACGAACCCGCACTATGGGAAAAGAGCTTGGATGGGCGGGTGCTGCATTGGGTTGAAGTAGGCTTGCCGGATGCCGAACGCCTAACCTGGTGCTCACGGCGCGCCGAGCGCGTATCGCTGCTTGCCTACGGGCGCACCGATATATGGGAAAACAAAGTACTTCCAGGCGTGGCAACGCTTAAAAACCTTCACGTAGCGACCTTGCCTCAAGAAGCCTTGGCAGTGATTGCTCAGAACCTCCCGCGCGCTATTAACTGGGCGGTTATGGTGAGTGAGGGCTCGCTGTTTATCACTGATGAAAACGGCCAGCATGAAATTACTCCGCAGTGGCTGTTAAGGGACCGTTAGGCTATTTCTTTGAAGACATACAGCAAGGTACTGCCAACTTGGTGCGCGCAGCGAGGGCGTATGAACTGGCTATGCTTACTGTTACCCACCTTTGGAACAGAAGAGAGGCAGCGCCTTGCGCCACGGGTATTGGGTTGTTATTGATGTTTGGCGAATAATATTTCCTTGCTATCTTTTTGCATGTTTACATACAATCAGAAATGTTTGCTAGCGCTCTTCGAGGGCGCTACTTTGGTTTTAACCCCCACTCAAGGGATGAGCAATGTACAACGTCTGCCTGCCTGCTTGGCGCCTGCTTCCCTTTGTAGCAGCAATGAGTCTACTCCCTGCCTTGGCGAATGCAGATAACAACGTCATTTCTGTGACACATGAAAATGACGGTCTAATGAGCAGTGACGATGGGCACTTTACCAGCGGCTTCGAGCTTAATTGGGCATTTAAGCCCAGCCCGGAAAACTGGACCCAGCGTTTAGCCACGGCGCTGCCGGATAGTTTGATAGGCCAGGCAGATTCAGTTGCTTTCCGATTGGTGCACCAGATTTATACGCCGGATGATATCGAGCGCTCTGAGCTAATTGAGGACGACCGCCCCTATGCAGGCCTGGTCTATGCGGGTATGTCGCTTTATGAAGATGTTCCGGTAGGACGCTGGCAGCAAGCCACTGATCTTCATATAGAGGCCGGCTTGGTAGGCCCATCATCGCTTGCTGACAGCATTCAGCGTGAGGTGCACCGTATTACCAATAGCGAACGTCCAAGCGGCTGGCATAACCAGTTAAAGGATGAGCCGTTGCTTAACCTAACCATGCGTCGTCAGTGGTGGCATAACGTGCCTCTGGCCGGTAAGCGCTTGGCTCACGGTCCCGGTGTCAGCGTTGCCTTGGGCAATCTCAATACCTACGCCAGTGCGGGTTATGGCGTTCGCTGGGGTGATGATGCCAGCGGTATCCCGACGCTTACCCCCAACCCCAGTAACCGTGGCCGCATGACGAGTACAACGGGCTGGCAGTGGTATGTGTTCGCTAATGTCGAAGGCTACTACGTCGCGCATAACCTCACTCTGGATGGCAACGTGTTTTCCAGCAGTCACTCGGTTGACCGTAAAGAGTGGGTAGGAGAAGGGGCCGCTGGTTTTGCCATTGCCTGGGATGAGTGGCAAGCCGTTTTTTCCGGTGTTCAGCGCACACGTGAATTTGATGGCCAGGAAAAGCAGGACAAGTACGGCGCGATTACGCTTTCAAAAAGCTTCTAGTTAAAAAGCCTTCCGGCTAGTTCAGCACATGATCAGGGCAAACGCCCTGGTCATTGTAGAGGTGCGCCATGACTACCGCTTACAGAACAGCTCCTATGCGGGTGGGGGGAAGAAACAGCGCTAAGCCCTTATCAATGGATAAGGGCTTTTTAACAAATGATGAACTTGTTGGCTGATTTTTCAGCCCTCTTTGAGAACAGCTACCTTTTAAGAGGAAGAATAAAACGACAGGGATTGTGATTTGTCAGGAGATACGCAATGGAATTGCTTAAGCAAATTACTGATTATCTACAGCAGCAAAAACTCAAATTGGCCACTGCCGAATCATGCACCGCAGGGCTGATTGTCTCTGAGCTGGCCCGTGTGCCCGGTAGCGGGCAGTGCATTGACTGTGGGCTGGCGGTTTATTCCCCGGAGGCAAAAAATCGCTACCTGTCAGTCAGCTTCGATACGATTGATACGTATGGGCTTACCAGTGAAGAAACCTCTCGAGAAATGGCGCTAGGGGCACTTAATAATAACGATGCCACTATAACCGTCGCCAATACCGGGATTGCAGGCCCTGAGCCGCACGATGATATTCCCGTCGGTACGGTATGCTTTGCTTGGGCATTTCGCCATGAGCAAAAGATTTACATGATTACCGAGACACGCCGCTTTTCCGGTGATCGTAACGACGTTCGCCTGGCCGCCGCGCACTATGCATTGGAGTGCATTCCTCAATATCACCGTGATGTATTGAACGGTAGCGCGCCATTAGATGAGTAGAACCAAACACATTTCTGCTC
>NZ_JBQSVC010000030.1:0-46035 GCF_052376035.1 Halomonas sp. AOP7-E1-9 | reverse complement strand
CTAATAGCACCAGGGTAACAAACGCGGGTACCCATAAGCTCTGGTAGCTGCCCATTTTATAGAGCCATAACGCGTACCCCATCATTACTACCAGGCTGGTACTGTAAGTGATGATCATTAGCCGCTTGGAGAACGGATAGCTGTTCATGAGGAACCCAGCGTCTTGGGGGTATTGCAGAGGTGTTCAAGCGTTAAGGTTGAAGACTCAATATCCATTAGCGGCTCATGATGGCTCACCACATTTTCAGGAAGTGCTGCTTGGAGCTGCGTGCGACGGCGTGTGGCTTCTTGTGGCGAGCGAGAAAGCATCAAGGCGGCAAGCGTTGTGCTATTCAGACGATAGGTGTTCTCAAAGGAGTAGGTTAGCTCACAAAGCTTTTTTGCGGTGGGCCAAAGCTGGCGCCGCTTAACCTGCAATATAAATAGCTCTGCGTAGATAGCCTCGCGCTCAGAACGGGTTTGCTCACGAGGAAGATCGCGCAGCAACTGTTCGCCAGCCCAAAGATTAACCTTTGGGATAAGCCGCAAACGCTGGCCGATAGCCCCATTCATATCAACCAATTGGCGTGCGCTAGAAACCGCCAGTAAGCACAGTATGCCCAATAACAGCACTATTAGCCCCCCGGCTGGAAAGGACAATTGTGGCGCTATTAAGGCGCCGCTAAGTAGTGCGGCCATGGCATTAAGTACAAGAATCCAGCGCGCCTGGGGTAGCATGAATATGGCCGCCCACGCCCAGATCAACATATCATGCTGTTCTGGTGCGCTGGCAATTAATCCCAGCAGTAATAAGCCCGGCAGCACTTGCCAGGGCAGCCCTCTGGAGTGACGATGACTAAAGTCCAGAAGCAGCGCCGTAATGCAAAGCCAACTGACGGAGAGCCAAAGCAGCAGGATGGCCATGGGCTGTGCGCCCAACGTCCAGAACGCTAGTGCAGCCGCTGCGGCGAGTAAATTGGCTCTAAGCAAGTGAATTTTGTATTTGCTTTGCATGGTGGCTTACTATTCGCCTTCACGAACTCCATGTACGTTCCCCGTCGTCTAATCAGCGGTGACAGGACCAAGTGTGAAACTTAAAATGCTCATTATAACGTTTAAGTAGCGTAATATATTGCCTATTACTGGACACAATTACGACGCGCCTGACCAGATAAAATGATGGCGGCGTGCATGATGATAAAGGGAGACAGCATGAGCGTTTCAACGCCCTTACAAGATGAGGCTCAACAGCAACTCACCGCCGGTGATGTTCCCGCATACATGCAGGCGCTTGGAAAGGCAGCTCGTTCAGCCGCAAGTGAGCTACGTCGTGCCGATACCGGCATTAAAAATCGTGCCCTTGAGTCAATAGCGCAGCAGCTGATGACGGCTCGCGCGCGTATTTTAGACGCCAACGCTCAGGATATGCAGCGCGGTAAGGAAAATGGTCTGGATAGTGCGTTACTTGACCGCTTGGCGCTTGATGACGCCCGTTTTGATGCGATGATTGAAGGGCTGCGTCAAGTGGCCGCCTTGCCTGACCCGGTGGGTGAGATAGACGATATGAGCTACCGTCCCAGTGGCATCCAGGTAGGCAAAATGCGCGTGCCTTTAGGGGTCATTGGCATCATTTACGAATCACGCCCCAATGTAACGCTTGAAGCGGCCAGTTTGTGCTTAAAATCGGGCAATGCCTGCATTTTACGCGGCGGGTCAGAGGCGAGCGCGTCCAATCAAGCCATTGGCGAATGCATTACGCAAGGACTGCTGGATGTGGGGCTGCCTGCTAACTGCGTTCAGGTGGTGGCGACGACCGACCGTGCCGCTGTCGGCGCATTGATCAGCATGCCTGATTACGTGGATGTCATTATTCCGCGTGGTGGGAAATCGCTGATTGAGCGAATCTCGCGTGACGCTACAGTGCCCGTTATCAAGCACCTTGATGGTGTTTGTCACGTCTATATTGATACCACGGCGGATCCAGCTAAAGCCTTGGCTATCGCGGTCAATGCTAAAACGCACCGTTACGGCACCTGCAATACCATGGAAACACTTCTGGTTGATGCGCCAGTGGCTGATTTGCTGTTGCCAGAGCTGGCGCGGGCTTACGCAGGACATGAGGTTGAGCTACGAGGCTGTGAACGCACTCAAGCGCTGCTTCCTCAGGCCTTGGCGGCATCCGAGGAAGATTGGTACGCCGAATATCTTGCTCCGGTATTAGCGATCAAAATAGTGGATGGCGTGGAAGAGGCGATTGCGCATATTGAGCGCTATGGCTCGCACCATACCGACGCTATTGTGACCCAGGACTACTCTCTGGCGCGCCGTTTTATGGCCGAGGTGGACTCAAGCTCTGTGATTGTGAATGCCTCAACCCGCTTTGCCGATGGGTTCGAGTATGGGTTAGGTGCTGAAATTGGCATTTCGACCGATAAGCTGCATGCACGAGGGCCGGTGGGTTTGGAAGGCCTTACCACGCGTAAATACGTTGTATTCGGCGATGGCCAGGTTCGCCAATAAGGCGTGTACGCTATGAGTTTTGCAGCGCTATGAGTGGTAGGTCGATATGAATTCAGTACCCATAAAAGCAGGCATGCTGGGAGGGACATTTGACCCTATTCACCATGGCCATTTGCGCAGTGCTTTGGAAGTGCGAGAAGCATTGGGCCTTGACCAGTTGCATATGATACCGGCGCCAAAACCACCTTTACGTGGTGCACCACAAGTGTCGGCAGAGCAACGAATGGCGTTGTTACAAGCCGGGATTGGCACTACGCCTGGGCTTTACGCGGATAACCGTGAGCTGCGCCGCGAAGGGCCATCCTACAGCGTTGATACGCTTGCTGAACTGAGGGCTGAATATGGTGAACAGGCACGTTTAGTCATGGTGATTGGGTTTGATGCCTTTTTACGCCTTCCTCAGTGGCAGCAGGTTGACACGTTGTTTTCCCTCGCTCACTTGGTAGTGATGGCCAGACCTGGCTATCAAACACCCTGGTCTGATGAATTAAGGGAACTGGTAGGGCAACGTGAAGTCGAAGGCGTGGACTCGCTGATGCAGCGCCCCAGTGGTGGCGTTTTACTGCTGTCGCTCCCTTCGATGATGGCAATTTCAGCGACCTATATTCGTCAGCGGCTGCGTGAGGGAAAAAGCGTTCGTTATTTGCTCCCGGAAGCGGTTGAAGAGGCCATTTTGCATAAAGGCTTTTACCAGGACGTTGAATAGCGCTGGTAGTCACGCAAGAAGCCGTTACAATGGCCCGCTTTGCTAGCCGAATACCAGAACACCATACGAGGTTATCTGCAGGAGTCATGCACATCGATACACTGAAAAGCCTAGCGCTTGATGCGTTAGAAGACCTTAAAGCACGCGATATCACTCAACTGGACGTTTCCAGCTTAACTGAGGTTACCGACCTTATGTTGATTGCTAGTGGTACGTCTACCCGGCATGTTGCGGCACTTGCGCAAAACGTCGTAGAAAAAGCCAAGGCAGCCGGTCTTGCGCCGCGCGGTGTTGAAGGCGGTGATAATGCGGATTGGGTATTGGTCGACCTGGGTGACATTGTTGTTCATATCATGATGCCGGAAGCCCGTACACTTTATGACCTTGAACGCCTCTGGGCAGACCTGCCTAGCGATGCAAGCATGACGGATGAGGCACGCACGCTTTTTGAAGAGCGAGCCACGATGTCATGAAAATAAGGCTGTTGGCGGTAGGTACGAAAATGCCTGCTTGGGTTGAAGAGGGCATTGAAACCTACCGTAAACGGCTCCCTCGGGATTTCAGCCTTGAAATAGAAGAAATCCCGCTTGGCCAGCGCGGTAAAAATGCAGATATTGCCAAAGCGCGTGCTCAAGAGGCTCAACGCATTCGCGATAAACTGCGGGGTGATGAGTATCTGGTTGCGCTGGAAGTAAAAGGCAAACCCTGGACAACCGAACAACTGGCCCAGGAAGCGGATAGCTGGCGTATGGAGGGCCGCGATATTGTATTGCTGGTCGGTGGGCCTGATGGTCTTGAACCTTCCCTCTCTGCGATAGCCGATAAAGCGTGGTCATTGTCACCGTTAACGCTGCCGCACCCGTTAGTTCGTATCATGCTGGCCGAGCAGCTTTATCGTGCCTGGACGCTATTGGTTGGTCACCCCTACCACCGTTAACGGCTCAAAAGGTGGTGGTATTTGTTGGCTGTGTTGCGTCAATCGTCTGATTTGAGAGTCATCTGTTGCCATGCCCCAGCGCCGTGACACGCTAAAAAATTCTGAGCAAGAGTTGCGCATTTTTCGTGTCAGAACACTTCTTGCCGTTCTGGTCGTTATAACGCTTACCGGTCTTCTGGTAGGGCGTTTAGGCTACTTACAAATTGTTCAACATGAAATTTACACCACGCGGTCAGAAAAAAACCGTGTGCGTGTTGAGCCGCTGCCACCTAATCGAGGTTTGATTTATGACCGAAATGGTGTGCTGTTAGCTGAAAACCGGCCTACTTATAACCTGACGCTGGTGCGTGAGCGTGTTGATGACCTTGATGCAACGCTGGCCCTATTAGTGGAATTGCTGGAACTGCCAGAAGAAGATATCGAGGCCTTTAACGTACGTTCACGCCAGCGACAGCGTCCTTTCCAACCTGCGCTCTTAATGAGCGATCTGAGTGAAGCCCAAATTGCTCGGCTCGCGATTAATCGCCACCGCCTGCCAGGCGTTGAAGTCGAAGCCCAACTGCTACGTTACTATCCCGATTCAAACGTTATGGCCCATACGCTGGGCTATGTAGGGCGTATTAATGTTGATGAGCTGCAAAATTTGGATGCCGGCCGTTATGCCGGCACCCACTTTATTGGTAAAACCGGCATTGAACGCTTCTATGAAGAGGAGCTTCATGGCGAAGCAGGCCTGCGTAAAGTCGAAACCAACGCCCGAGGGCGAGTATTAAGAGAGCTGGGTCGCACCGACCCTGTGCCTGGGAAGAACATAACGCTGACGATTGATAAGTCTCTACAAACGCTTGCCTATGAATTAATGGATGGGCGGCGTGGGTCAATCGTCGCTATTGCGCCTGCAACGGGCGAGATTCTGGCCATGGTGTCGACGCCTGGGTTTGACAGCAACCAGTTTGTGACCGGGATCGATGTCGCCTCCTATCGCGGCTTGCAGAACGACCTGGATTTACCTCTTTTTAACCGCTCTATTCGTGGTCACTATCCACCTGGTTCGACCATTAAACCCTTTTTAGCCCTCGCGGGACTGGCTGAGGGGGTTATTACCCCAGACAGCACGATTAGCGACCCAGGCTATTATCAACTGCCTAATGACTCCCGACGTTACCGGAACTGGTTGCGCTGGGGGCACGGTCGTGTGGATTTAGAGCGCTCATTAGCTGTGTCTAATAATACTTACTACTACACATTGGCCCATGATTTAGGTATCGATAATCTGCATGAACGGATGAATGGGTTCGGATTCGGGCGACGAGTCGCCTACGATGTTCAGGGTGAAAGCACTGGGCTGATGCCGTCTCGCGAATGGAAACGGGAGCGTTTTAACCAGCCGTGGTATCCCGGCGAAACCTTGTCAGTAGGTATTGGCCAAGGTTACTGGCAAGTAACGCCGTTGCAGCTGGCAAGCGCAACGGCAACGCTTGCCAACCGGGGCCACTGGGTAAAACCCCGCTTAGCTCTCCAGGTGGGCGATACGCTGCTTCGTGAAGATTTACCCGACACGCTGGACGATATTCAGCTGGAAAATGATGCCTGGTGGGACCGGGTATTTAGCGGTATGGAGAAAGTGCTCAGCGGTAGCGAAGGCACTGCACGGCGGACTGGCGTTGGCCTTGAGTATCGAATGGGCGGCAAATCGGGTACGGCTCAGGTGTTTTCTTTGGGTCAGGACCAGCGCTATAACGCCGATGAGCTTGAGGAACGCCTGAGAGATCACGCCTTGTTTGTAGCGTTTGCGCCGGTTGATTCCCCCCAAATTGCCGTGTCGGTTATCGTTGAAAATGCGGGCGGCGGTAGTACCCATGCAGCGCATTTGGCGCGCGCCATGACCGATGCATGGCTTTTAAAAGATGAAGCGCCTGACGCAGATGATGTACGCGACGTGTTGGAAGAAGATACCGCTCAAGTGGAGGGGAACTGACCTATGCCCTGGCAGACGCTTACCCGCCCATTGCGTCGTTATCCCGTTCGACCGCCCGATAGCGGTATCGCGCGACGTAAAAGTATTTGGGAACGCATCCATATTGACCCTTGGTTATTAGGCCTTTTATTGGTCTTAATGGTGGGTGGCCTACTGGTTTTATATAGTGCGTCTGGCCAGCGTATTGAGTCGGTAATCGCTCAGGCGATGCGGTTTGGCGTTGCGCTGGCAGTGATGGCATTATTGGCGCAGCTGTCACCGACCACGTTTTTACGCTGGGCACCCTTTGCCTATGGCGCAGGGGTCATCATGTTATTGGCAGTGGAAATTGCCGGTGATATTGGCATGGGGGCTAAGCGCTGGCTTGAGATCCCAGGCGTTATCCGATTTCAGCCCTCAGAGATGATGAAGCTAGCGGTTCCGTTAATGGTGGCTGCCTATTTGAATCGTTGCCAGCTTCCACCGCGATTAAAGGATATTGTGGTGTGCGCGGTGATCATTGGTGTGCCGGTTGTATTGACCGCTATTCAGCCGGACCTGGGTACATCGTTACTGGTGGCCAGTGCGGCTGTCATCGTGGTTTTGCTCGCGGGTCTTTCATGGCGCTTGATTGGATTTGTTGGTGGATTGTTGGCTGCGTGCGTGCCGCTTTTGTGGATGAACATGCACACTTACCAACGTCAGCGGGTATTAACCTTTCTTGATCCAGAAAGCGACCCACTAGGCTCGGGTTGGAATATTATTCAGTCAACCACGGCCATTGGTAGTGGAGGGCTATGGGGAAAGGGGTGGCTGGGGGGCACGCAGTCGCAACTTGAATTTCTGCCTGAGCGGCATACTGATTTTATTATTGCCGTATTGGGTGAAGAGTTTGGGCTTATCGGGATGCTGGTTTTATTGGCGCTTTACTTGATGATCGTAGGTCGCGGTATTTGGTTGGCGGCTTCTTCACAGGATACGTTTGGACGTCTTTTTGCCGGTAGTATCATTCTCACCTTTTTCATTTATGTGTTTGTCAACGTAGGGATGGTTAGCGGTATTTTACCCGTGGTAGGCGTGCCGCTGCCCTTGGTGAGTTATGGCGGCACCTCTAGCGTGACCTTGTTGGCAGGGTTCGGTATTCTCATGTCTATTCATGCCCATCGTCGGCTATTGCCACGTTAGTATTTCAGTCAGGACGGTGTGTTTTCAAAGGAGTGGTGAGTTGATAAAAAGGGCCCGAAATAAAGCTGGCAGTTGTCTTGTTGCCGCGCTAATAGCGTGTTCGATGCCTGCCGTATTCGCAGAGGAGCACTCGGCGGAAGGGGTGGACCTGCAACATAATGAACGCACCCAGATATTGGTAGATGAGTTAATCGCCCAAGGCATACCGGAAGCGTGGTTACGTGAGGCTTTCTCTCAAGCCGCATATTCTCAAGCGGTGCTGGATGCCATGGAGGGCGCGGCAGAGCGCCGCCTAAAGTGGCACGAGTACCGCGATATATTTCTAACGGAGCAGCGTATCGAAGAGGGCGCTGCCTTTATGCAAGCGCACGCTGAGACCTTGGCGCGTGCGGAAGATGTTTATGGCGTGCCGGGTAATGTTATTACCGCCATTATTGGCGTAGAGACGTACTATGGCCGCCATAAAGGGCGCCATCGCGTGCTGGACTCACTGGCTACGCTGGCGTTTTATCATCCCAGTCGAGGGGATTTTTTCCGTGGTGAGCTAGCTGCTTTTTTGCAGATCGCCCATGAGCAAAAGGTCGATCCGGCTGAACTTTATGGCTCGTATGCAGGCGCAATGGGGTATCCTCAATTTATTCCCACTAGTTACCAGGCCTATGCTGTTGATTTTGACGATGACGGCATTCGTGATTTATGGGAAAACCCAGTGGATGCCATCGGTAGCGTCGCGAATTATTTTGCTGAGCATGGCTGGCGGCGTGATGATGCCATTTATCATGAAGCAACGGGACCGGAAGTGTTGCCCCAAGCGCTGACGTTTAACCAAACGTCTTCGCCGACCATGAGTGTGGCCGAGACAGCCCAGCAAGGGATTGAACCGCAAGAAGCGCTTACTGATACCTTGTTTGTGATGCCCTTGGTGTTTGAGATGGATGATGGACAGCTACGCTATCGGCTGGGTGAAAACAACTTTTATGTTATTACACGCTATAACCACAGTCATTTATACGCCATGGCAGTGACAGAGTTAGCTGAGGCCATTCAACAGCAGGCTGAGGAACAAGGATGAGCATGTTGCAACCAAGGACCTGGCAAGTAGGCAGTATGATCGCCTTGATAATATTGGTAAGCGGTTGCGCGAACCGTGAAGCTCAGCGCGTTGCTACGCCATCTCAAACTCACCCTGACGCTGCTGCACCCGCCGCAAGTACTACTGCCAGTGGAGGTGGGCGCTATGCCATGCATGGGGATGCGTATCCTGTTGCGCCGCCGGATGTATCCACCGTGCCGGATGCTGTACCACGTAATGAACCGCGTTCTGCAGGAGGCAACCGTCCAACCTATGAAGTATGGGGTGAAAAGTACCATGTAATGCCGGATGCTTCTGGCTATGCCAAGCAAGGTTTAGCTTCGTGGTACGGCGAAAAATTTCATGGCTATGCGACCTCAAATGGCGAGATTTACGACATGTATAAAATGTCGGCGGCGCATCGCTCGCTACCGTTGCCCACCTTTGCACGCGTTACCAGCCTGGACAGCGGGCAGTCAGTGATTGTCCGTGTTAACGACCGTGGTCCTTTTCATAGCGATAGAGAGATAGATCTTTCATACGCAGCCGCCGCCCGGTTGGGTATATTGGATAATGGTACAGGACGAGTAAAAGTCGAGGCCATTGAGCCTGATCGTTGGCTAGCTGAGCGCGGCGGGGCGCCCGCGAGTGCTGCGCCCGTTGCCGAGTCCGCATCGTCAGCCGCTACGCAACGTGCGCCTGCAGCCGTACCGCAAACAGCCCCGTCTGTGTCCTCTAATAACCCCTCTGAGGGTGAGGTTTCAGGCGGCTATTACCTTCAGATTGCTGCGCTGGGAAGCGCTGATAGCGCTCGTAAGCTTAGCCAGCGATTGACAGACGAATTGCCTCACAGCGTTCGTGTAATGAATGAGGCTAACGTGCATCGTGTGCAGGTGGGGCCAGTAACACCGGCTCAAGAGACCCAGGCCCGGGAAGCGCTTCGTCAAGCGGGGTTTCCTCAAGTTTTTATCGTGAGATAATTCATTTTTTATATTCTTTGGTGCTTAGCGCCACTTTCTTGCAAGTGAGATGTTAGTGATGAATGTATTCGTGTCGATTCGCCGCTCTGCCCAATTATGTTTGTTTGCGGCCATGACGGCTGTTGCGTTGCCTGCTGCGGCTCAAGTCATACCTCAGCCGCAAACGATTATTCCAGCCGCCCCGCAGCTCGCTGCCAGTTCCTGGATTTTAATGGATGCCAATAGCGGGCGAATTCTGGTTGAACACAACGCAGACGAACGCTTGGCGCCTGCAAGCTTGACCAAGCTCATGACCGCCTACCTTGTCGAGCGTGAGTTGGATCGCGATACCATCGCATTGGATGATCTGGTCAATGTCAGTGAAAATGCCTGGCGGACTGGTGGCTCAAAAATGTTTATTGAAGTGGGTAACCAGGTCCCCGTCGAGGAGTTGCTGCACGGCATTATTATTGTGTCAGGTAACGATGCCAGCGTGGCTATGGCAGAGCACTTGGCTGGTGGGGAGGCTCCTTTTGCTGACTTAATGAACCAGCATGCGGCTCGACTGGGGATGGAAAATACCCACTTTGAAAATGCAACGGGTCTTCCTTCTGATAATCACTATTCAACAGCGCATGACTTGGCGCGACTTTCACGTCATATCATCAATGATTACCCTGAACACTATGCGATCTACTCGCAGCGCCACTTTTCCTATGGTGGAATTGATCAGCCCAACCGTAACCGCCTGTTGTGGCGTGACCCGTCAGTAGATGGTTTGAAAACGGGTTGGACAGATGCTGCGGGCTACTGCCTGGTGTCGTCAGCTGAGCGCGATGGCATGCGGCTTATTTCGGTTGTGATGGGCACCAATTCGGATGAAGCGCGCGCACAGGAAACTCAGAAGCTTTTAAGCTATGGTTTTCGTTTCTACGAAACCATGAACCTCTACGAGCGTGGTGCTGTGCTTGCAACGCCGCGTGTTTGGGGTGGTGACATTAACGAATTGCGTGCGGGGGTGGATGAAGAAGTGTTTATGACCCTTCCGCGTAACCGTAATGAAGAGCTGCGTGCTCGTCTTAATCTACACTCTGATTTACAAGCACCTATTGCGGTAGGTGATGATGTGGGCACGCTAGAGGTCTACTTGGGTGAAGAGATGGTTGGCGAACGCCAGTTGGTAGCGCTTGAAAATGTGGAAGAGGGCGGGCTGTTTAAACGCCTTTTTGATCAGGTTCAGCGCTTCTTCAGCGGTTTAATTGCGAACTTCACTGACTAAGTGATTTGGCTCAGGTGCGTCCTGGGCCTTTTTTACCTTCAATAAAAGGCGCGTTATGACTAAGGATACGAAAAAGGGATTTCGAGACCTGCGCGAGCCGGTGGCAGAAGAAACCCCCAAGATCACTTTTCCTTGTGACTACTCTTTAAAAATAGTGGGTGATGCTGCTGAGGATTTTACGGCTTGTGTTTGTCAAATCGTGGTGCGTCACGCACCGGATTTTGATGAATCGACGCTGCAAGTGGTGGATAGTCGAAACGGTCGTTTTCAATCCGTTCGCATCACGATTAATGCGACCAGCGAGCAGCAAATTAGCCAGCTGTTTGAAGAGCTAAAAGCCACTGGCCGTGTTCATATGGTGGTGTGAGTGAGTCGTTCTGCACCTGTTGAGCTGCACTGCTTGGGTCGCAGGCCGTATCTGCCCGTTTGGGAAGAAATGCGCGCCTTGACGGATTCTCGTGACAGTGAGACGCCGGATCAGTTCTGGCTGGTAGAGCATGACGCTGTCTTCACCCAAGGGCAGGCAGGCAAACCTGAACATCTATTGATGCCAGGCGACATACCGGTGGTGCAAACCGACCGTGGTGGGCAAGTAACGTATCATGGCCCAGGGCAGATAGTGCTGTATCCGCTATTGGATGTTCGGCGCAGTAAAATAGGCGTGCGTGACCTGGTGTCTGCACTGGAAAATGCAGTCATTACGGTGTTAGCCGACTATGGCGTCAGTGCACATGCGCGCCCAGATGCACCGGGTGTGTATGTCAAAAGCCCGATGGGCGAGGCCAAAATAGCGTCGTTGGGTTTGCGAATTCGGCGGGGAGCCAGTTACCACGGCGTCGCGTTGAATGTGGATGGAGACCTTTCTGCTTTTCAGCGCATCAATCCCTGTGGCTACGCAGGTATGGCGGTCACTCGCTTGGCTGATCTTGTTTCTTTGCCTAATGAGCATTACGTAGGCCAACAACTGGCATCTGCGCTGGCACTAAAGTTAAACAGAGAGCTGGTGACTATCGGCTAATCGCAGTGGTTTCTATAGAGCAGACAATGGTAGTACATAAAAAGAAGCCGCCGCGATAGTTAATATTCGTGGCGGCTTCTTGTTTTAAACTTACTCTGATCAAGCCCGTGCTTAATTCTGTTTCAGCCTACATTTAGGGCGGGAATAATATTAGGGTCAGACTCCTGGCCGGGGATCGCTGCCGGTGAGGCCAGCCCGAGGTTGTTCTTTTCGAACACTCGGTCAGCGCGATAGCTTGAACGAACCAGCGGGCCAGAAGGCACTTCCATAAAGCCTTTTTCAAGCCCTAGCACACGGTAGCGATCAAACTCTTCAGGGCTTACCCAGCGCTCAACCGGCAAGTGGTTTTTCGTGGGGCGCAGGTACTGGCCGAGTGTCACAATATCGACACCAATTTCACGAAGATCATCAAACGTTTGCAGGATCTCCTCATCGGTTTCGCCAAGGCCCAGCATAATACTGGTTTTGGTAATGACATCGGGGCGATGCTTTTTCGCGTAGGCCAGAACGTCGAGTGTTTTACGATAGCCTGCACGGGGGTCGCGAACCCGGCTGGTCAGGCGTTCAACGGTTTCGACATTTTGCGCAAACACTTCAAGGCCCGAATCCACAACGCTCTCAATGGCTGCGTGTTCACCATCGAAGTCAGGCGTCAGCGCTTCAACGACCACGTCTGGTGTACGCGCTTTAATAGCACGGATACAGCTTGCGTAATGGCTCGCACCGCCATCGTCCAGATCATCGCGATCAACCGATGTTAGGACGATATAGCGAAGCCCCATTAATTCGACGGACTTGGCGGTGTTTTCGGGCTCTTCGTGGTCCAGCCAGCCTTTGGGGTTGCCCGTATCAACGGCGCAGAAACGGCATGCGCGGGTACACACAGACCCCATCAGCATGATGGTGGCAGTTCCATTGCTCCAACACTCGCCCATGTTAGGGCAGTGTGATTCAGCACAGACGGTACTTAGACGATGCTCAGAGACATTGCGCTTAACGGCTTCAAAGCGCTCGCCACCGGGAATTTGAGCGCGCAGCCATTTGGGCTTGCGTTCAAGAGACGGGGCTTCAGCCTGCGCGCTGCGCACCTTCATGCCATCCTTGATCGCCGTTGTGCCGTGTTCATTACGGAATTTCTGGCCGCTGGGTACACGCTGTGTGGGGTTGTTGCTCATAGGAATAGAGCCTCTCTACTGTGCGGCAGGCAAGGCTTATCATAGAAACTTAAGCGCTTGCCCCCCAATCATGCCGATTAATACGTTGCCAATTAACAGATTACTAATTAATACATAGGTAGTAGGTGTAATGTAACATATCTGGTGATTAACAAGACACCGTCAACTTAGCTTACAGGCATGGGCAAACAGGCAACACCGTGGCTTGGTAAGGGGCTAGGAGATGCTGCAAAGTAGTCTTGATACTCAGTGACATGCTCGCGAATAAACCGCATGAAAAGCTCAGCCACAGGTGTGGGAAAGCGTTCAAGGCGATAAACCGTGCACCATGCTCGGCGAATGGGAAAATCCGGTAGCGGAAGTTCAAACAAAAGACCCTGCTCAAGCTCTAGCTGTACGGCAAGCCGTGGCAGCACGGCCACGCCTAAATGCGCCATAACCCCTTGCTTGATGGCTTCGTTAGTACCGAGTTCAATACGATGCGGCAGCGCGACTTTTTGATAAGCAGCAAGCTGTTCAAAGGCATTGCGCACGCCGGAGCCTGGCTCGCGCATTAACACATAATGGCGGGAAAAATCAGCCAGAGTAGGCGTCAGCATGGCGAGTAAAGGGTGGTCAGGCCATACCACTGCTATTAGTTCATTATCGATGATGGGCGTCACGACTAAGCGATCATCCTCGGGCACCATGGCCATAATCACCAAGTCATCTTGCTGTTCGGCCAAGCGCTCAAGCGCCTGGCTACGGTTACACACCTTTAAGCGCACATGAATATCAGGGTAGCTTGCGCGAAAGCGGGCCAGTATATACGGCACGATATACTGCGCTGACGACACGGCGGCCAGGTTGAGCTCCCCGGAAATTTTTCCATTGATGTCTGACAGGTTCATCTGCAACCGGGAGAGCTGGCTAAAGATTTCTCTTGTTGATAGCGCCAGCGTATCGGCGGCAGGCAGCACATGCAGCGTTTTTCCCGCATATTTAAACAGCGGCTGGCCAAGTGCCTGCTCCAGTTGGCGTATCTGAGCGCTGACGGCGGGTTGGGTAAGCCCTAGCTGTTCTGCTGCGCGTGAGTAAGAGCGTTGGCGATATACCGCCTGGAAGACTTGTAATTGACGAAACGTTAGGCGATTGAGCAGCTTAGGGGATGACATAACAACCTCAAGAGAATTGCCCTCCGGCGGCGAATAAGACGGCGAGCGCGACGAATGACTAACGCTGCCTAAAAATGCTACCACTGTTTATGCCTGCCGTGTCGCTAGTTTGCAGCGCTTGCGGTAAATCAGTGGTGTTACCCATCGACGTCTGTTGAGAAGTGGCTTAAGCTATATTGCATCGCAGCATCATGGTTTTTAGGTTGATCGCCAGCGCATTCACCCTAGGGAGACTCTATGAATTTTCTCGCCAACCCTTTGCTTACCGCTAACTCGTTAACACGTACCTTTTGGGGGCAGTCAAACGACTCCTCCACGCTGCTACCGGGCAGTGAGACGCTGTCCTCTTTCATGGACCCCTTTGGGTTTGGACGTGCCGCGGCCGATTACTGGCGAGATAGCGTTGAGCGTAGCGTGCTCTATTGGGATGTAATGCGCGAGCGTGGCAACCAGTATCTGGAGCACATGGAACAAACCAAGCCGAGTGTGCTTGGGTTTAAAACCGAAGTGCTACTTGATGGTCGCACGCTTGCCCAGCCGACCAACTATGAATTGCTGCGTGTATTGCCCCCTGAAGATACCGTCACTGACCCCAGCAAGCGCCCGTTCGTGGTGGTTGACCCGCGTGCAGGGCACGGTCCTGGTATTGGTGGCTTTAAGCCTGACAGTGAGTTAGGCGTGGCGTTAAAAGCAGGGCACCCTTGCTACTTTATCGGCTTCTTGCCCTTCCCTGAACCGGGGCAAACGGTTGAGGACGTTGTCGAGGCAGAAGTTGCTTTTCTACGCCATGTGATTGAGCTGCATCCTGATATAAGCGAAAAGCCCATGGTGGTAGGCAATTGCCAAGCGGGCTGGCAGTTGATGATGGCGGCCGCACTTGAGCCGGACGTTTTTGGGCCTATCTTGATCGCGGGGGCGCCGCTCTCTTACTGGGCGGGGGAGCATGGCAATGCGCCCATGCGTTATACCGGCGGCATGACGGGGGGGAGCTGGATCACCGCATTCACCAGTGATATGGGTAACGGCTTATTCGATGGCGCTTGGTTGGTGCAAAACTTTGAGCGCTTGAATCCTGCCAATACGTACTGGAAAAAGCAGTACCACCTGTACGCTAACATCGACACAGAAACTGAGCGTTATCTTGATTTTGAGCGCTGGTGGGGCGGGCACGTGGTTCTGGGTGGCGAAGAAATCCAGTACATCGTCGATAATTTATTTGTCGGTAACCGGCTGTCGACGGCCCAACTGGTAACCCGTGACGGGCGGCGGATTGATCTGCGTAATCTACGTTCACCGGTGGTGGTGTTCTGTTCGCGTGGTGACGACATTACCCCGCCCCCTCAGGCGCTGGGCTGGATCCGTGATTTATACGAAGATACCGACGATATCATCGCCAACGACCAAACCATCGTCTACTGCATGCATGATACGACCGGCCATTTGGGGATCTTTGTATCCGGCAGCGTATCCCGCAAAGAGCACTCTGAGTTTACCGCCAATATGGACTACATCGATGTGCTGCCACCGGGGCTGTATGAAACCTCGGTTACCGAGGCGCCAGAGGGTAGCGATGCCGCGCTGTACGAGCGTGACTACTTATTGGAATTTACGCCGCGTAACTTTGAAGAGCTGGATCGTGAAGTGCAGCATGATGCGGACGATGACCGGCGTTTCGCGACGGTTGCCCGAATTTCCGAGATAAATTTGGGCGTGTATCGTTTGTATGTGCAGCCCTGGTTGCAGGCCATAATGACGCCAGAAGCAGCGCGCTTTATTCGGCGTATGCATCCTATCCGCTTGGGCTACAAGCTGCTGTCGGACCGCAATCCTTTATCTGTCCCCCTGCCGGTAATGGCGGAAGCAATACGCAAGAACCGTCAGGAAATTGGTCCAGACAATCTCTTTAAAGCGCTAGAGACGATGCACTCTGACCAGATCGTCGCCGCATTGAGTGCCTGGCGCGATCTGCGTGATAGCAGTACAGAGCGTCTGTTTATGGATGTCTATGGCCAGCCACTGCTACAGGCGGCTGTCGGGCTTTATGGTGATGCGCATGTACACCGTCGGAGGCCGGGCGCTGAGCCTGAGCATCGTCGCTTCCTGGCGCGGCGCCGGGAAGAGTTAGGTAAGCGCATTGCTCAAGGGGGCGCGCATGAAGCGATTATGCGTTCATTAATCTACGTGTTGGGTGGAGCACCCTCCACCGATGAGCGCAACTTCAAGCAGTTACGTGCCACAAGGACGAAGCTTGAGTCAGACATCGAGCTTTGCGAATTCAAGCGCTTGGTGCGCGAGCAATTCTTTATTTTAAAACTTGATCGTGAAAGGGCGCTGAATACGCTACCTGAGTTACTGGCCGGTGAAAGCAACAGTGCGATTGATGGCTATATTAAAAACCTGGAGCAGGTGTTTGCAGCAAGCGGTGAGCTTACTGAACACGCGGCAGAACGTTTTGTACAGGTAAAAGCGTTGTTTGATAAAGCACGTCCGGCCAAGCCTGCGGTCAAAAAAACGGCCGTCAATAAGGCAACCACGGTTGAGAGCCCACCGAGTGAGGCCAAAAAGACCGACACGTCAGTGAGCCAAGGCAAGGTCTCCCGCAAACGTTAATCGGATCCTGATTGAAAAAGAACGCCTCTACTTTACCGTAGGGGCGTTCTGCTTATGAAAGAAATAGTAGGTTGCTGATCTCGTAACGTCAGTCTAGTGTCTAGCTACTTCGGTATAAAAAAGTAAGCTTTTCTCACTACTGTTCGGTTGACACTGGCGCTAAGTGGAGGCCTGGGGTAGGGTAGGCGCATTTTTTCATCCGTATGTTTGTCTCGGCGAGTGAAATAACGCCGCAAACTCAAAACCATGCGGTACCGTATTCAGAGCGCGGGCTCTCGGCCCAAGCAATAGAAAAGTGGAGCACTATGGGCAAGTCACTGGTCATCGTCGAGTCGCCAGCGAAAGCGAAGACGATTAATAAGTATCTCGGCAACGATTTCATCGTCAAGTCGAGCGTGGGTCACATTCGTGACCTGCCGACCAGCGGCTCGGGCAAGGCTGCTTCCGACCCCAAGGAGCGCGCTCGCCAAGCCGCGGCAACACGTAAAATGTCGGCGGAAGAGAAGGCAGAGTATAAAAAGCGCAAGAGCCACGATCAGTTAATTCGGCGTATGGGTATTGATCCCAACAACGGCTGGGAAGCCCAGTATGAAGTGCTGCCGGGCAAAGAAAAGGTAGTGGCTGAGTTAAAGAAGCTTGCTGAAAAGGCAGACGCCGTTTACCTGGCAACGGATTTGGACCGCGAAGGGGAAGCCATTGCTTGGCACTTGCGGGAAACCATTGGTGGAGACGACAGCCGTTACAAGCGTGTGGTCTTTAACGAAATTACTAAAAATGCGATTCAGGATGCGTTTAAAGCCCCTGGTGCGCTCAATATTCCTCGTGTAGAAGCTCAGCAGGCGCGGCGGTTCTTGGACCGCGTGGTGGGCTTTATGCTGTCGCCGCTGCTGTGGGCCAAAGTGGCCCGTGGCCTCTCCGCTGGCCGCGTTCAATCTGTCGCAGTGCGCCTTATTGTTGAGCGCGAGCGGGATATTCGCGCGTTTATCCCTGAAGAGTTTTGGGATGTGCACGCGGATTTAGTCTCACCAGACGGCGAACTGGTACGCTTTGCGCTCGCCAAGCAGGATGGCAAGGCGTTCAAGCCAACGTCTGAGCAAGACACGATGTCGCGTATTGCGGCGTTGCGTAATGCAAAGCTTGCGATTACCTCGCGCGAAGATAAGCCGACCAGCTCCAAACCAACGGCGCCGTTTATTACCTCTACGCTGCAGCAGGCGGCCAGTGGGCGCCTGGGCTTCTCGGTCAAGAAAACCATGACCATGGCCCAGCGGTTGTATGAAGCGGGCTATATCACCTATATGCGTACCGACTCCACCAACCTCTCGAAAGATGCGGTTGAAAGTGCGCGTGAGTTTATTGGCAGCGAGTACGGCGAGCGCTACCTGCCCGAGGCGCCCAATCGCTATAGCAGCAAAGAGAGCGCTCAGGAAGCTCACGAAGCGATTCGCCCATCCAGCGTTGAGCGCAAGGCAACCGATTTAGTGGGTATGGAACGCGATGCTGAGCGTTTGTATGAGTTGATCTGGCGTCAGTTCGTCGCCTGCCAGATGACGCCGGCCGAATATCTGTCGAGCACATTGAGCGTTGAAGTGGATGGCTACGACCTACGCGCTAAAGGACGTGTTCTGAAGTTTGACGGCTATACGCGGGTCATGAAGCCGAGCGGTAAAAATGAAGACCAGACGCTGCCCGATTTGCCCAAAGGCACGCCGATGGCGATGGAAACGCTGGACCCTCAGCAGCACTTTACCAAGCCCCCGGCGCGTTATACCGAGGCAAGCTTGGTTAAAGAGCTTGAAAAACAAGGGATTGGTCGTCCTTCTACCTACGCGTCGATAATTTCGACGATCCAGGATCGCGGCTACGTGCAGTTGGAAAATCGGCGTTTTTATGCCGAGAAACTGGGGGATATCGTTACCGAGCGCCTGAAAGAGTCGTTTCCTGACTTGATGGACTTCTCTTTTACCGCACGTATGGAAGATAGCCTGGATGAGGTCGCTGAAGGCGAACGCAACTGGCGAGCGCTACTCGATGCCTTCTATGGTGAATTTCGTGAAGAGCTTGCCAAGGCAGAAAGCGATGACGGGATGCGCCCCAACCAGCCCGTGCCAACCGATATTGACTGCCCCTCGTGTGGCCGCAAGATGCAGATTCGTACTGCATCTACCGGCGTGTTTTTAGGTTGCAGTGGCTATAACCTGCCACCCAAAGAGCGCTGCAAAACCACGATCGATTTGATTCCGGGTGAGGAAGCCGTGGCGGCAGATGCCGGTGAAGAGGCCGAAACCAACGCCTTGCGTGCCAAGCATCGGTGCGATAAGTGCGGCACGGCAATGGATAACTACCTGATTGATGAAACCCGCAAGCTGCATATCTGCGGTAATAGCCCTGACTGTGATGGTTATGAGGTAGAGCAGGGCAAGTTCAAGATCAAAGGCTACGACGGCCCGGTTATCGAATGCGATAAGTGCGGTTCACAAATGCAGCTTAAGTCCGGCCGCTTTGGCAAGTACTTTGGCTGTACCAACAGCGAGTGTAAAAACACTCGTAAGCTATTGAAAAGTGGTGAAGTGGCGCCGCCCAAGATGGACCCGATTCCGATGCCGGAACTTGCCTGTCAGAAAGTGGATGACCACTACGTATTGCGCGATGGAGCAAGCGGCCTGTTTTTAGCGGCCAGTAAATTCCCCAAAAATCGTGAAACGCGTCCGCCGTTGGTGAAGGAGCTGAAAGCTCATGCTGACGAGCTGCCTGAGAAGTATCACTTCATTCTCAAAGCGCCCAGCGAAGACCCGGACGGCCGTCCAACTCAAATTCGTTTTTCGCGTAAAAGCAAAGAGCAGTACGTGATGACCGATGAAGAAGGCAAAGCCACGGGGTGGAAAGCAACGTTTGATGCAGGCAAATGGCACGTAGAGGACAAGCGTAAATGAGCGACCGCTCCCGTACTAATCAACTGCTCTATCAGGCCGAGCTGCTGGTAAGTATGCCTGTTGGTGAGGACGAGCATGCGGTCGCTCGTCACATGGCGCTCGAAGAGAGCGCCTTGGCCCTGTTTGAACTGGCGTTATGTTCGCTGCTGAAAGAAGTCACCGAACATGCGCGTCTGGAAAGCCATGCCTGGCGTGAGTTATTAGCCCTTGATGGCCCGCCCATGGCAGAGCTTCAGCGGCTGCGTGATGTGAGGCGCGAGCCGGGTAGTTGGCTAAACTGGCTGGCGTTCAAATTAGAGCAGTTGCACAGCAGCGACGGGGCTGCACGACGTACCGTCACTAATCCCGCCATGATCGCCATGGGGAGTCAGAAACGCCTGGGAGAGCAATTGCTTGATTACATAAGCGATGCCAAGCAGGAAATAGCCGCCCTAAGGGAGACAAGCCAGGAGTGGTAAGCTGCCACATGACGAATCTATCCTGACCGGCTACGCTCATAAAGCAGCATACTGTTGCCGAGATGATAGAACGACTGAAAAGGAGACACGGATGCGCTACAACCAGGTCAAGGACTTAGTCGTATGGGCTGAAGGTTTTCACCAGCGTATGGCTCGTCAGTACAGCGAGGCGGCCGATAAGACAGATAATGAGCGTTTGACCATGGTGCTGACTTATCTAGCCAGCCGAGAGCTTCGAATGCAGCAGGGGCTTGATGACTTGTTTCACGACGGTTCTGATCACAGAGATGTGTTGGAGACCTGGTTTGATGAGTCAAGTGAGTTTCCTCAGCCGCCTGAGCTTGAGCGCCTTACGGAAAAGTCTGAATGGAATTCAGTCGATGAAATAGCGCGCATGGCTGTTGAGTCCAATCGAAAGCTTCAAGCGCTCTATGAGCATCGCGCTTCCAGAGCCGCTATACCGCCAGAAGCAGAGTTTTTTAAGGCGCTGGCAGAGGGGCACGAAGCAGAAATTCGTAAGCTGGTCAGCAGTATGCAAAAGTTTGACGATATTTAGCGCTGCGTTGAATAGCGTTTCATTGGCAGGGCTTGGCGTGTCCACATGGTTAAATTGTTCTCAAAATCGCTGACAGACGCGGTGTATATAAGGTATAACACCTTCAAGAAATGCTTAGTTGGCCAGTGCTGAGCTAACCTGTTTTTGAGAGCTAACCTATGCCTTTAAACCGTCGCCGCTTTTTAGCGCTGGCGCTTGGCTGGCCAGTAGTGGCCAGCGCTGCTACGTCAAATGCTACGCTAAACTCACAGCCGATAGACCTGGTTGAGACGTTACTGTCTCGGGCTCATTTGCCCCGCTACAGCAACGAAGTATGGTTATTGATAAATGATCAAGAATCTACACTTAGCGTGTATCGTGGCGATACGCTGGTTGAGCTTTTTAGCCCGGTTTCGCTGGGTCGCTCAGGTGCGAAAACGCAGCGGGTAATGGGGGATAACGTTACGCCGCTGGGCGAATTTCGTATTAATCGTTTTAATTACGAAAGTCGATGGCATATCTTTATTGGTATCGATTATCCTACGCCGGCCCATGCGCGGATGGCGTTAGAAAATGGCATATACTCGCAACGCGATTATGAAGCCTATTTCGACTATTACCGCCGTTATGGCCATCCTCCGCAAAATACGGCGCTGGGTGGAGCCATTGGTGTTCATGGTATCGGCAGTGCAGACCCTGATGTTCATAGCCGTTACCACTGGACTCAAGGGTGCGTGGCGGTAACAAATGAGCAAATTGAGCGAGTTGTGCAGCTTGTTGATATTGGCACTCGCGTCGTGATCGGCTAGTCTTATGTTGTTGAAGGAAGTAAGAGGTTTTCTACAAGTGGCTATAGACAAGCGTTGTGGTCTATTATAAAACAGCGTTTGACTAGCGTGCTCATGCACAAGTCACTGAAAAGAACCTGCACCGCAGGTAGACAAAGCGCAGCTAAGCAATTAGCCTAGGTTTGTCATACCCTTAACGTTGTACCCAAGGAAGACTCAAGGAGAACATTATGACTTTGAAAACGACTCTGAAAATGACCGCCGCTGCCGCTTCTCTGGCAATCCTGGCTGGCTGTGCTTCTACCAGCGCTCTGGAAGAAGTTCGCATGACTGCTGAATCTGCACAGGCTGATGCCGCAGAAGCACGCAGCATGGCTTCACAAGCTCTGAACACTGCAAACCAGGCACAGCGTGACGCGAATGCTGCACTGCAGATGACTGAGCAAAACCGTGAAGAAATGAACCGCATGTTCCAGCGCTCCATGCAGAAGTAATTCTGCTTGGACCACTGGGTTGATGTTTGACTCAGCGGTTGCTGAAGATGTAAAAAAACCCCGCCTCGGCGGGGTTTTTTTATTGCTTGTCTATTTTAGGTTAAGCATCTTCTTCAGCCGCTCGTAGGTGGCTAAGTTCTATCTCCTCCAGCAGGCTGTTACGGCTGGCAGGCTCCTCTTCTACGGTCGGCTGTGCCTGAGGGCCATAAAGGGCTACAAAACGGCCGTCAGGTGATTCTACGGCGCTTTTTACTTTGGCATAGTCGACAGCTACCTGGTCCTCCGTTAGCGCATCAACGCGATCAATGGCATCCAGGAGCGGTTCAAAGTCACCCACGTTCTCTTCAAGCTGCGGGTAGGACTGCACGAATAGCGTGCCATCCGCTGCCCAGCCAGCTTTAAAAGGCGCATCCATCAGGTTTACTTGGGTACCGCTTGGCAGGCGCTCGTAGAGAGACTTAATGTCTTCAGGGTACATGCGAATGCAACCGCGGCTGGCGCGCATGCCAACGCCATCAGGGCGGTTGGTGCCATGAATCAAGTAGCTCGGCATGGCAAGCAGGATGGCATGTTCGCCCAAAGGGTTGTTCGGCCCAGCAGGCACTACGGAGGGTGCTGGCTCGCCGCGAGCGGCCGCTTCACGACGCATGGAGGCAGGAGGGGCCCACGCCGGGTCTTTTACTTTAATGGTCGTGCGTGTAATGCCAACGGGGGTTGCAAACTCTTCACGGCCCACACTCACCGGATACGTTTCAACGATGCCCGGGTTGTCGGCAGGGTAGTAATACAGGCGCAGCTCGGAAAGGTTAACAACAACCCCTTCACGTGGTGCAGGCGGTAAAATATATTGGGCGGGAATAACGATTTCCGTTCCTTCGCCAGGCACCCACATGCTGACGCCGGGGTTGGCCATGCGAATTTCTTCGTAGCCGATATTATGACGACGAGCGATATCAATGAGAGTCTCAGCGGGGTCGTCAACCGTGATGGTATACGACTCACCGATAATGTCGCCTTGGTCAGGAAGCCGGAAATGCCCGCGGGGGAGTTCACGCGTGTCGGCAACCTGCTCAGCGCTTGCCACGGATTCATCGGCGATCGCAGGCGCGTTTTCCGCTTGTTCAGATGCGGTTTGCGCATAAGCAGGGCCAGTAAGGGAAGCTGCCAACAATACTGCCAGGCTAGTAGGACCCCAAAGGTTGAATTTGTGACGAATGTTCATGATCTTTCCTAATAAGTTAGTGCACTGCTAGTACGCGTAAACGGGCAAACAATGGTTGCTTGCCGTCAGTTTGCCCCAAGGTTCACGCCGCCGCTACTTTTTGATTAAGGGTCGTTATAAGTGCTTCAACTTGCTCGAAACGCTGATCACTGTTTTCCATGGTAAATTCAAACCGCAAGGTGTCTGAACCATCCAGGCGATAGTGCTTGGGCGATGTTTGAATCAACGTAACCAGGGTGAGTGGGTCGACCTTCGTTGTACCATCAAACAGCACCCGGCCACGGCTTTCGCCTGCTTCAATACGGCTAATACCCAGCTGCTCTGCGCGTTGGCGTAGCTTTGTTTGACGTATCAGGTTCTTCAGCGGCTGTGGCAGGAGGCCGAAGCGGTCAATGAGCTCGACCTGTAGTTCTTTAAGCTCACTATCGCTTTGTGTATTGGCAATGCGCTTATACATAACAAGCCGCTGCTGTACATCATGAATATAGTCATCTGGAATCAGTGCGGGCAGGTTCAGACTAATTTCTACGCCAGTATTGAAGGGCGCCTCAATATTAGGTGTTTTGCCAGCACGAATTGCTTTCACTGCTCGATCCAGCATTTCCATATAAAGAGTATAGCCAATAGTTTCCATTTGGCCGCTTTGTTCATCTCCTAGTAGTTCACCTGCGCCACGAATTTCCATGTCGTGGCTTGCCAGAGTAAACCCAGCGCCAAGGTCATCAGAGGCGCTTATAGCCTCAAGGCGTTTAACCGCATCGCGCGTGATGGCCTTGGGGGGAGGCGTAAGCAGGTAAGCATAGGCCTGGTGGTGGCTGCGGCCTACGCGCCCTCGTAGTTGGTGCAGCTGCGCCAGGCCAAACTTGTCGGCTCGTTCTATGAGAATGGTATTGGCGCTGGGTACGTCAATGCCGGTTTCGATGATCGTTGAGCATACCAATACATTAAAACGGCGATGGTAAAAGTCCGACATTACGCGTTCAAGGCTGCGTTCAGGGAGCTGGCCATGCGCCACAGCTACGCGAGCTTCTGGCACCAGCTCGCGGATCTGTTGAGCCGCGTTTTCAATCGTCTTTACTTCGTTGTGAAGGAAGTAGACCTGGCCGCCGCGAAGTATTTCCCGTAGTAGGGCTTCTTTGATAATGCTGTTATCACGCTGCTGTACAAATGTTTTAACTGACAGGCGGCGAGCGGGCGGTGTCGCAATAATAGAAAGATCCCGAATGCCGCTCATCGCCATATTGAGTGTACGCGGGATGGGGGTGGCAGTGAGGGTTAGGATATCAATCTCTGCACGCAGGGTTTTGAGCTTTTCTTTCTGCGCGACGCCAAAGCGGTGCTCTTCATCGATAATTAGTAGACCCATTTGAGGTAGCTCAACACTTTTGGAGAGCAGCTTATGGGTGCCAATCACGATATCGGTTTGACCGTTTTTGATACTTTCGAGCGTCTGGGTCATCTCTTTGCCCGCCGTAAAGCGCGAGATCAAACGGATATTGACGGCCGTATCGGCAAAGCGGTCACGGAAGTTTTCAAAGTGCTGGCGGGCGAGCAGTGTGGTCGGCACGAGAACGACGACCTGGCGACCTGACTGCACGGCCAGAAACGCGGCACGCATGGCCACTTCGGTTTTACCAAACCCAACATCACCACATACCACGCGGTCCATGGGCTGCGGAGAAACCATGTCCTCAATGACGGCTTCAATGGCCGCTTGTTGATCAGGCGTTTCTTCAAACGGAAAGCTGGCGGAAAAGCGCACGTACTCATCGTTTGGCGCTTCATAGACAACCCCTTGCTGGGCTTCTCGTCTTGCGTAAACATCCAGCAATTCAGCGGCAGTATCGCGAATCTTTTCGGCCGCTTTACGGCGCGCCTTTTCCCACTGATCAGAACCAAGCTTATGCAGCGGTGCCAGCTCATCATCAGCGCCGCTGTAGCGTGAAATAAGGTGAAGGCTGTCAACGGGTACATAAAGCTTGGCGCCATCGGCGTAAGAGAGGGCTAAAAATTCGTTGGCCTGACCGCCGGCTGCGAGGGTTTCTAGCCCCAGGTAACGTCCTACCCCATGTGCCTGATGAACAACGGGTGCCCCTTCGCGTAGTTCCGAAAGGTGGCGAACCGCCAATTCATTATCATCAGTGGCTTTTTCACGCCGCCGGCTTTGGCGAACGACTTCGCCGAACAGTTCCGTTTCGCTAATAATGGCAAGGCTAGGGTCAGTAAGCCATAAGCCGCTATCTACCAGGCTTTCCGTGATCGCGAAGGGGTGTTGGCTTTTAAGAAATGACTGAAAGCTATCAACATAAGGCAGCGACAGGGTGAGCGGTGCAAGCACTTCCTCTAATGCTTCGCGACGCCCGTGTGACTCAGCGACAAACAGGACCCGCGTATCAGGTTCGTTATTTAAAAAACCTTCCAATTCGCTCAGTGGCTGTTTGGCGCGTGCATTGATGGCCAGCGGCGGAAGCGCTTTTGCTTCCGGCATTAAGGCATGGCGATGCGCTTCGTCTTCAGTGAGTTCAATGCGAGGGCGTGATTTGATCGCTGAAAAGACATCGTTAACCGGGAAAAATGCCCGGCCAGGCGGCAGTAGTGGGCGGGTAGGGTCAACGCCCAGGTTGATGTAGCGTGCCTCAATGGATTGCCAGTGTTGTTCGGCGGCCTGAAAAACGCCGGGTAGCAGTGCCACCCGCGTATCATCGGTTACGTGATCAAATAAAGACGCCGTTTCGTCAAAAAATAGCGGCAAATAGTGCTCGAGCCCAGGCGAGGGGATGGCTTTAAGAGCGTCGTTATAGAGCGGGCACTGGCGAGGGTCGACATCGAACAGGGTTTCAAATTGCTCGCGAAAGCAGGCGATTGCGCTGCGGCTAAGCGAGTACTCATGGGCAGGAAGTAGTTCCAACGTGTCTATCTTGTCCGTTGAACGTTGACTGCCGGGGTCAAAATGACGAAGTGTGTCGATCTCATCATCAAATAAGTCGATACGAATCGGCTCATCCATTCCCATCGCAAAAAGATCAATGAGTGCGCCGCGTATGGCGTATTCGCCAGGCTCGTACACGGTTTCAACGGCGCGATACCCTGCTCGGGTAAGCGACTCCCTAAAGGTATCCCGATTAAGCTTGGCGCCCGCGTTCAGCGTCATCACGCGTCCTGCGATATACGAGACGGGGGGAAGGCGCTGCATTAGTGTATTAATAGGCACCAATACAATGCCGCGAACACCATCTTGTAGCTGGCGTAATGTGCGCAAGCGTGCTGAGACGATATCCTGATGCGGAGAAAAACTGTCGTAGGGGAGGGTTTCCCAATCAGGGAATGGCAGTACAGGGACATCGCTGTAGAACGCAAGGTCTTGTTCCAAGCGTTGAGCGCTGGCCGTGTTGGGGGTAATTACCAGCAGCGGGGCGCTAGAAGCTACCTGGGCTAACGCCAGTGCAGACGCACTACCCGGGGGCGCGGTCCAGAAAAGCGTGTCGCGGGCCCCGTGTGGCTGAGGCGGTTCGAGCAGAGAGAATGAGGGCATAGTCAGGTCATTTTGCGCTGAAACGGATATTGGATCATACACGATCGCCTCTTTCAGTTAGAGGGCCAAAACATTACTGTTACTGTGAGAGCCTATTTTGTGTTTGTAGTCAAACCTCTATTCCTGTAATACCCCTACAACGTGTGCGACCATCCTTCCATTGCGAGTAGCTAATAAGGCCGGGATAATGCGCCTGAAACCTTTTATCACTACCTTATCATTACCCAATGAGGCCGCATGTGAGTCAGCAAGCTCTCGAAAACGTTTTTGAGGAATGGCAGAACAACCAGGCTCTGGCCGAACAGATGATCCCGCTTGTTGGGCGCCTTTATCGGCATAACAATGTTGTGGCTACCATGTTTGGGCGCTCACTGATCAATCAGTCCGTTATTCGTATCCTGAAAGATCATCGGTTTGTGCGCAAAATTGAAGGGACAGAACTGTCGGTTGAGGACACCTTTCCCATCGTTGAAGCGATGAGCGCGCTTAATCTGGGGCCTGCTCATGTTGATGTGGGTAAGCTGGCGGTCATGCTTAAAAAGCAGGGCGGTGGTGATGTAAACGCATTCTTGCATAACGAACTGCAGGATATTATTGGCGGTTATCAGCCGGGAGCCAGTAAAGGCGAGCCGCAGGATGTTGTGCTTTACGGTTTTGGGCGCATTGGTCGTCTGCTGGCGCGCGTGCTGGTTGAAAAAGCCGGTGGCGGAAACCTGTTGCGTTTGCGCGCGATTGTGGTGCGTGGGCGTGGCGATGTGGGTAAAGACCTTGAAAAACGTGCCAGCTTACTGCGTCGTGACTCGGTGCATGGCCCGTTTGAAGGCACTATTTCTGTTGATGCCGAAGCGCGTACGCTTACTGTAAATGGCAATGTGGTTCAGGTTATTTACGCTGACTCGCCCAGCGAAATCGATTACACCACTTATGGCATCAAAAACGCGGTCATTGTTGATAATACCGGTATTTGGCGCGATGAGGCTGGCTTGGGTCAGCACCTGGAGTGTAAAGGCGTGGCCAAGGCGCTACTAACGGCGCCAGGTAAGGGCGATATTAAAAATATCGTTTACGGTGTTAACCACGCGACCATTGGTGAGAATGACCGTATTGTATCGGCGGCTTCCTGTACCACCAATGCCATTGTGCCCGTTCTAAAGGTGCTCAATGATCAGTACGGGGTCACCACCGGTCATGTGGAAACTGTTCATGCTTACACCAACGACCAGAACCTGATTGATAACTATCATAAGGGTGATCGTCGTGGCCGCAGTGCGGCGCTTAACATGGTGTTAACCGAAACGGGTGCGGCCAAAGCCGCAGCAAAAGCGCTACCTGAATTGGAAGGCAAGCTAACGGGCAATGCGATTCGCGTGCCGACGCCGAACGTTTCGATGGCCATTTTGAATCTGGCATTAGATAAGCCAACCGATGCTGCCGCGCTGAATGACTATTTGCGCCGTATGTCCATTGATTCGTCTTATCAGAAGCAGATTGATTACGTGGACTCTGCTGAAGTGGTTTCATCGGACTTCGTTGGCAACCGCCATGCAGGCATCGTGGACGCAAAAGCAACGATTGCTAACGGTAATCACGTGGTTGTGTACGTGTGGTACGACAATGAGTTTGGTTACAGCTGCCAGGTTATTCGCATCCTGCAGCAAATGTCGAACGTACAGTTTTTAAAACTGCCACGCCACGCATAGTGCCTCTATGCCGGTGAATTAGCTGCGGAATAGCTTTTTCCATCGCGTCTGGATTGCTTAACGCCACCTTCGGGTGGCGTTTTTAATTGTAAAATCAAGTGTCATGGATGGCATGTAACACTTTATGTGGGCATCAGGGATGTGGTCATTGTCCGCGCTTATCTTTATAATGTTGTAGATTTTTCGGGGTGGTTCAAGCGTGCTTGGGCCTGACTGGTAACGATCTGACAGAAAACAACAATTCACTGAACAGAAAATAAGCATTCGAACCCCTTACCTTCGTATATCCGATCCATCAACTGGGCGAGACTATGATCGAAGTCAAAAAAGGCCTGGATCTCCCCATCACGGGAGCGCCCGAGCAGCGTATTGAAGATGCGCAGCCTGTGCGTTACGTGGCAATCCTGGGCACTGACTACGTTGGCATGAAGCCAACCATGGAAGTTCAGGAAGGGGATAAGGTCAAACTGGGCCAGCTGCTCTTTACCGATAAAAAAATTGAGGGTGTCCGTTTTACGGCACCTGCAAGCGGTGAAGTAGTATCCATTAACCGTGGCGAAAAGCGTCGCCTGCTATCTGTCGTTATTAAAGTTGACGAGAATGAAGAAGCGATGGCATTTGCTTCTCATGATCGCGCTTCTTTAGCGCAGCTTGACCGACAGTTGGTCGTTGACCAGCTCGTTGAGTCGGGACTTTGGACAGCGTTACGCACACGTCCTTTCTCTCGCACGCCAGCTATTGATAGCATTCCTGCTGATATCTTTGTAACGGCCGTGGATACCCACCCGTTAAGCGCTGATCCAGCAATTGTCATCAATGAAGAAACCCAGGCATTTGAAGACGGCCTCAAGGTGCTAACACGCCTGACCGAGGGCAACGTTTTTCTGTGCACGGGGTCTGATGCCAATATCCCTGGCGAGGATATTGACGGTGTGAAAACCGAAAGTTTTGCCGGTCCGCATCCTGCGGGTCTAGTGGGTACGCATATCCATTATCTTTCGCCAGTCGCGCTGCACAAACAAGTCTGGCATATCGGTTATCAGGATGTGATCGCGTTTGGTAAGCTCTTTGCCGAAGGCAAGCTGCATACAACTCGTGTTGTCGCTGTTGGCGGCCCACGCGCTGAAAAACCTCGTCTTCTGCGGACCCGCTTGGGAGCAAGTACCCAAGAGTTTTTGGCAGATGAAGTCATCAAACCCGATGACACCCGAGTAATTTCCGGCTCGGTTTTTTCGGGCTTCTCGGCGGAAGGTCACCTGACCTACCTGGGGCGTTTCAGCAATCAGATTAGCTTGCTTGAAGAGGGCAACAAGCGTGCCTTGTTAGGCTGGCTTTCTCTTGGGGCCGATCGTCACTCGATTCTGGGTATTTACCTCTCGCGTATTAAAGGCCTGCGTAACTACGCGCCTACCACGTCGACCAATGGCTCTGAACGTGCCATGGTGCCGATTGGTACTTACGAGACGGTAATGCCGCTGGATATCATGCCGACTCAGCTGCTGCGCTCGCTGATCGTGGGCGACATTGAAGTTGCCATGCAACTTGGGTGTCTGGAGCTAGACGAAGAGGATCTGGCGCTGTGCACATACGTTTGCCCCGGCAAATATGAGTATGGCCCTATCCTGCGTGACAACCTCGCCATGATCGAGAAAGAGGCCTGATAATGGGTATTCGACAAACACTCGATAATCTCGAGCCGCATTTCCATAAAGGCGGTAAGTACGAAAAGTTCTACCCGCTTTATGAAGCCGTAGATACGATTTTCTACTCACCCCCAAGCGTTGCCAAAACAACGTCGTTCGTGCGCGATGGTATCGACCTGAAGCGCATTATGATCACCGTTTGGCTGTGTACTTTCCCGGCAATGTTCTTTGGTATGTGGAACGCGGGTTGGCAAGCCAACGTGGCTATTGATGCAGGCTATGCCTCCATGGGTGGCTGGCGTGAAGCGATCCTGATGACCTTGGCTGGCGGGCATGATGCGGGTAGCTTGTGGTCCAACTTTGTTCTTGGTGCCACGTACTTCCTGCCTATCTACCTGGTCACTTTTGCCATTGGTGGTTTCTGGGAAGTACTGTTTGCCATCAAGCGTGGCCATGAAGTTAATGAAGGTTTCTTCGTTACTTCAGTGCTCTTTGCGCTGATTCTTCCGGCCACTATTCCGCTTTGGCAGGTAGCGCTGGGTATCACCTTTGGTGTCGTGATCGGTAAGGAAATTTTTGGCGGTACGGGCAAAAACTTCCTGAACCCGGCGCTTACTGGTCGTGCCTTCCTCTACTTCGCCTATCCTGCGCAAATTTCCGGCGACGCCATTTGGGTGCCCGCTGATGGTTATACGGGTGCAACGGTACTTTCGATGGCGTTCCAGGACGGCATGGGTGCAGTCACTAATGCGTTTAGCTGGTGGGATGCCTTCATTGGCTTTATTCCAGGCTCAGTAGGTGAGGTGTCGACGCTTGCGATCCTTGTCGGCGCATTGGTGCTGCTCTACACGCGTATTGCCTCGTGGCGAATAATGCTTGGCGTGTTCCTTGGAATGGTAGCCACCAGTACGTTGTTTAATCTGATTGGCTCCGATACCAACCCCATGTTTGCCATGCCGTGGTATTGGCACTTCGTGATAGGTGGGTTTGCATTCGGTATGGTCTTTATGGCTACTGACCCCGTCTCTGCTTCCATGACGACCCAGGGCCGTTTGATATTTGGTGCGCTCATTGGTGTACTGACGGTACTGATTCGCGTGGTTAACCCTGCCTTCCCCGAAGGCATCATGTTGGCAATTCTCTTTGCTAACCTGTTTGCACCATTGATTGACCACTTCTTCGTCCAGGCCAATATAAAACGCCGTATCAAGCGTACTGGCGTTCCGGCCGAGGAGACTGCCTAATGGCACAAGGTAATAACTCAATCAAGAAGATCCTGATTGTCGCGTTTTCATTGTGTATCGTGTGTTCGGTAATCGTTTCGACGGCCGCCGTGGCACTACGTCCTGCGCAGCAGCTCAATCAGGAATTAGATCGTAAAACCAACATCCTTAACGTGGCGCGTTTATACGAGCCGGGAATGGATGTAGAGGAAGCGTTCCGGACCCAAATTACGGCGCGTGTGGTTGAGCTTGAAACCGGTGAGTATACCGATGAGTTTGACCCTGAAACGTTTGATGGGTTTGAAGCATCACGTGATCCGGCAACCGGCCGCACGCTGTCCGGAGACCGCGATATCGCCGGGCTTTCTCGGGTTGAAAATTACGCGACTGTTTATTTGGTCGGTAATGCAGACGACCCAGACCAAATCGTATTGCCGATTCGTGGGCAAGGCCTGTGGGGCCGGATGATGGGCTTTTTGTCGATCGAAGGTGACGGTAATACTATCATCAGTATTACCTACTATGACCACAGTGAAACGCCGGGTCTGGGTGCTGAAGTGAACAACCCGCGTTGGCAAGCGCAGTGGGAAGGCAAAGAAATTTACGCTGAAGAAGGTTCTCTTTCGCCAGCCATCCACTTAACCAAAGGCGGCGCGAGTAACGAAAATGAAGTTGACGCGTTATCCGGTGCTACCCTCACCAGTAATGGTGTGACCAATATGCTGCAATTTTGGTTAAGCGAAGAAGGGTTTGGTCCGTACCTTGCGACATTCCGCAGTGGTGCTGATCCGGAAGATGCCGACAACACCGATACCGACTTCGAAGACGGTGAGGGGGCTTAATCATGGCGGACGTAAATGCAAAAAGCGTTTTAATAGCGCCTATTTTTCAGAACAACCCCATTGCACTTCAGATATTGGGGATCTGTTCTGCGCTGGCAGTAACGACCAGCATGAGCGTGTCGTTGGTAATGGCGTTAGCTGTTATTTTCGTAACATCGCTCTCAAGCTTTTTCGTATCATTGATTCGGAATCATATTCCTTCTTCGATCCGTATTATTGTGCAGATGACGATTATTGCTTCATTGGTAATCGTGGTTGACCAGATCCTCAAAGCCTATGCTTATGAAATGTCCAAGCAGCTGTCGGTATTTGTGGGTCTGATCATCACCAACTGCATTGTAATGGGTCGTGCGGAAGGCTTTGCCATGTCCAACACCCCCGGCATGTCTTTCCTAGACGGCATCGGGAATGGTTTGGGCTATGGGTTCGTGTTGCTGGTGGTTGGCTTCTTCCGTGAGCTGTTGGGTGCGGGTAGTGTGTTCGGTTTTACTATCCTGCCTACCGTTCAAGATGGTGGCTGGTATGTGCCTAACGGTCTGCTGCTGTTGCCTCCGTCCGCCTTCTTTATTATCGGCCTGATGATTTGGGTTATGCGCTCAATCGATCCAGGGCAGGTAGAAGAGACTGAGTTCAAGATGAAGGAAAACTCCAAGCCACAGGAGGCTGTGTAAAATGGAACACTATTTAAGCCTTTTCGTCGCTTCGGTTTTTGTTGAAAACCTGGCCTTGGCATTCTTTCTGGGGATGTGTACTTTTCTCGCGGTCTCCAAGAAGGTTTCCTCCGCGTTTGGCCTGGGCATTGCGGTTATTGTCGTCCTGACTATTTCAGTGCCTGTTAATAACCTGGTATTCAACCTTCTGCTTGCGCAAGGTGCACTTTCCTGGACCGGTATTAGCGGTGCTGAGAACATTGACCTCTCATTCCTTGGGTTATTGAGCTATATCGGCGTCATTGCAGCACTAGTGCAAATCCTTGAAATGTTCTTGGATAAGTACGTGCCTGCACTGTATAACGCGCTTGGCGTATTCCTGCCGCTTATTACTGTCAACTGTGCCATCCTGGGTGGCGTGCTGTTCATGGTTGAGCGTAACTACAACTTCGGTGAATCCCTCGTTTATGGTTTTGGATCCGGTGTTGGTTGGGCGTTGGCTATTACGGCCTTGGCAGGTATCCGTGAAAGGCTGAAATACAGCGATGTGCCTGGTGGCTTGCAAGGGCTGGGTATTACTTTCATCACCGTAGGTCTGATGTCGTTGGGCTTTATGTCCTTCTCGGGCATTCAGCTCTAAACGGAGCCGGTTTTTCTCGGCGGCGTTCTGCGCTGCCGGGTTACAGGAAACCTCAGCAATAGGAAACCGACATGGTTGATACATCTGTCATCTTGCTCGGTGTTGTCATGTTCACGATCATCGTTATTAGCTTAACGGCGATCATTCTGGCAGCGCGCAGCAAGCTTGTGAGTAGCGGGGACGTGACGATTGAAGTTAATCACGACCCTGAGCACACCTTGACGACTCAGGCCGGTGGTAAGCTTTTAAACACCTTGGCGGCAAATGGTATTTTCCTCTCCTCGGCATGTGGTGGCGGTGGTTCTTGCGCCCAATGTAAATGCCGTGTGGAAGAGGGTGGTGGTTCCATTCTGCCGACTGAAGAGTCGCATTTCACCATGCGTGAAAAGAAAGAGGGCTGGCGGCTCTCTTGCCAGGTGCCCGTTAAGCAAGACATGAAGATCGAAGTACCTGAGGAAGTGTTCGGCGTTAAAAAGTGGGAAACCGAAGTTATCGCTAACCCTAACGTCGCGACCTTCATCAAGGAGCTGAACCTAAAACTGCCTGAAGGCGAAGAAGTTGCCTTCCGCGCGGGTGGTTATGTTCAGCTGGTTGCACCGCCTTACGATATTAAATTCTCCGATTTTGATATCGAGGAAGAGTATCGCGGCGATTGGGACAAGTTTGGAATTTTCAAGGTTGCCCATAAGAGCAATGAGGAAGTGATTCGCGCCTACTCTATGGCGAACTACCCGGAAGAGAAGGGTATCCTCAAGTTCAACATTCGTATTGCTACACCGCCCCCAGGCAGCAGTCATCCGCCGGGCCTAATGTCTACCTACGTCTTCAACTTGAAACCTGGTGACAAGGTGACCGTAATGGGTCCGTTTGGTGAGTTCTTCGCCAAGGATACCGACGCCGAAATGATCTTTATCGGTGGTGGTGCGGGTATGGCGCCGATGCGTAGCCATATCTTCGATCAGCTTAAGCGTCTTAAGTCTAAGCGTAAAATGTCTTTCTGGTACGGTGCACGCTCTTGGCGTGAAACCTTCTACAACGAAGAGTACGATCAGTTGGCAGAAGAGTTCCCGAATTTTGAATGGCATCTGGCGCTTTCTGATCCGCAGCCTGAAGATAATTGGGAAGGGCCGACGGGCTTTATCCATAATGTACTGTATGAAAACTATCTGAAGGACCATCCGGCGCCTGAAGATTGTGAATACTACATGTGTGGGCCGCCCATGATGAATGCTTCCGTGATTAAGCTGCTGCTTGATCTGGGGGTTGAGCCTGAAAATATCATGCTGGATGACTTCGGCGGGTAAGCGCTCTGGTAATCGAAAGTAGCCTTCGGGCACATTTGGGGCTGGCCGTAAGGTTGGCCCCATTTATTTTGAATAGACTCAAGCCTACGCTACCTTCGCTAATAGGTGCTGAGCGGTGAATAAGTGCTTGGCAGTTATCAGTACGTGGCAGCTAATAAGTATGTGTCAGCTAAGGTACAATTAAGGTATAGCGAGTATCTGGAAGGCACTAATTGCCTAAGCTGTTGTCGGTAGGTGGTGCATCCATAGCAATGCGGGGAGGTTAACATGGCGATTTGGCTACTGGTATTTGGCTTTATGGCGTTGATAATGTGCGCAATGGCGGTTGGCGTTTTAATGGGTCGTAAGCCTATCGCAGGTTCATGTGGCGGTTTAAACCAGATTGGTATGAAAGACGGCTGCGATATTTGTGGCGGTAAAGATGACGTATGCGAAGAGGAGAACCGCAAGCGAGGAAATGTGCGTCGCCGCAGTGATGAAAGCCGCGGAGCGGACTTGGGCTACGACGCTACACGGCGCTAGCACAATCCGTAACCGTATCGGAAAGAGAAAGAGTGCAGGGCGCAGCCGAGAGATCAGCTGCGCCTTATTATTGGGGAACGAGGAGACGCAGAGAGTATGGCGGTTCACAATTACGATGTCGTGGTTATTGGTACAGGCCCTGCAGGTGAAAGCGCGGCTATTAACGCCGCCAAGCACGGTAAGCGTGTAGCGATTATCGAAAAGCAGGCACAGGTAGGCGGTAACTGTACCCATTGGGGCACTATTCCCTCAAAAGCGTTGCGCCACCAGGTTAAGCAAATCATGGCGTTTAACACCAACCGAATGTTTCGCGATATTGGTGAGCCGCGCTGGTTTTCTTTCCCTAAAGTGATGGAGCGTTCGCGCGGCACGATTGATAAACAGGTAGAAATGCGTACTACCTTTTATGCTCGTAACCGAATCGACTTGTTTCATGGTATTGCGCGCTTTAAAGATGCGCATACCGTGGTTGTGCGCGACCAGCATGAAGGAATGGAAGAGCTGGTCGCCAAAAAAATTGTGATTGCTACCGGCTCACGGCCCTATCGGCCCGCGGACATCAACTTCCGCCACCCACGTATCTACTGCTCTGACACCATTCTAAGCCTTTCTCATACACCGCGTACGTTAGTGATTTTTGGCGCTGGCGTTATCGGCTGTGAATATGCGTCAATTTTCTCAGGATTAGGCCTCAAGGTAGATCTCATCAACAACCGTGACAGCTTGCTTTCATTTCTTGATGATGAAATCAGTGATGCGCTCTCTTACCACCTGCGTAAACATGGCGTATTGATCCGTCATAACGAGGAATACGCGAGTGTAGAAGGTGATGAGTCTGGCGTTGTCGTGCATCTTAAGTCGGGCAAGAAGATCCGCGCTGATGCGTTCTTATGGGCCAATGGTCGCACGGGCAATACCGATAGCCTGGGGCTTGAGAATATTGGATTAGAAGCCAATGGGCGCGGCCAGCTCAGCGTTGATGAACACTACCGTACGACAATTCCGCATATTTATGCCGCCGGTGACGTGATCGGTTGGCCAAGCCTTGCCAGTGCCGCGTATGACCAGGGGCTAAACCTTTGCAACGAGCTGCTCGATAAAGAGTATCGCTTCGTCAACGATGTACCCACCGGCATTTACACTATTCCCGAAATTAGTTCGTTTGGACCTAACGAGCGCGAGTTGACTGAAGCCAAAGTGCCCTATGAAGTCGGAAAAGCGTTCTTTAAAGATACCGCGCGTGCGCAAATAACCGGCGATGTCGTGGGTATGCTGAAGATTCTCTTCCATCAGGATACGTTGGAAATCCTGGGGATCCACTGTTTTGGTGACCAGGCCTCCGAGATTCTACATATCGGCCAGGCCATTATGCAGCAGCCGGGTGAAGCCAATACGCTTAAGTACTTTGTGAACACAACCTTTAACTATCCAACGATGGCAGAAGCGTACCGAGTGGCAGCACAAAATGGCTTGAACAGAGTGTTTTAACGCGTTTTGGGTAGTGTAAAGCGCAGGTGTAGTGTCATACATCGCTGTGTGAAAGGGGCCACCAGAAATTGCGTGGCCCCTTTTGCATACTTAATATTCATCCAGTAACTGCTGCGCGCGTGCCTGCCAACTGCCGTCTATTGATGCTGCCTGCATCAAGGCGTTGCGTGCTTCGTCGGGCTTATCCTGTTGCAGCAGCAAAATACCCAGGTTGAGCCAAGCGGCCCCCATGTGTGCATCGTGCTGGGTCGCTGCATCAAAGGCTGTCATCGCTTCCTTGGGCTGGCTGTCGGCGTACAGCGCGTTGCCCAGCGCAAACTGCGCCAGTGGGTCAGTTGGGTAGCGGTTAACCAGGGCTTGCCAACTGCTTAGAGCTTCTTTGGGGCCGTGCGCTTCTTCGTAAGCGCTAATAGCCTCCAGTGCATTACGGGGGCACTAATGCCTTCCGGCAGAGTGCCGGGGTTGGCCACAATAAATCCCCAGCGACCACTGCGCGCCCAGGTCGCATCAAAGCGGCTAAACGACAACATATGTCGCTCACGTTCACCACTGCGCAGGATGAGCGTTTCATCAGGCAAATCAAATCCGATAGCCACCGAGTAGTGCCACATGGGATAAATAGGCAGTGACAGGTTCTGCATCACCACGACTGGGTCGCCGTTAGCCAAATGATTTAACAGTGCATCCATGGTACCGCGAATGGGGTAGGCAAGCTGTTGGTGGCGGCGAACGGTGGACAGCATTTCAGGTTGAACGCTACCGTCACGCCCTGGCAAGAATACTTGCGGAATCAGCTGGTCAACGCCCACCTCAACGCCTTGGTAGTTCAACACCATGGCAAGCGTTGCCGGGCCACACTGGTACTCGCTTTGGGCAAAAAACGGCACGGCACGATTTTCTACCTGAGGGGTCAAGGCTTCGTAGGTGCTGTCGAGTAAAATGGGGCTGCGGGCACAGGCAGAAAGCAGTAGGGCGAGCATAAAAACGCCCGCAAAGCGGGCGTAGGGTAGCAATGTTTTCATAGTGACTGGCTTAGCGGGTAAACGGATAAACGTCGGTTAAACCGAGAATATCAGTAATCAGCAAAATGATGAAAACGGCAAACAGGGCACCGATAACACCGCCGCCTGCACCGGCAGTCAACTGATCAAGCTGCTGAGCCATTTGCTGTGCTTCGGCATCGCTCAGAGCGGCAACGCGGGCGTCTACCTCATCAAGATCCACACCCTGCTTTAGCAGTTGGTCCTGTACATCGGCACGGGCCAGAATTTCGTTTATCCGCTCACGGTCAGCGCCGACACGATCACCTGCTAAAACAGACTGAGTTGAAACTAAATCCATGGATTGGGGGGCGGCAGGCGCAGCAGCGACGGGCAGGCTGGTGATCACTAGCGCCGCGATCAAGAGGGTAGAGAGGTAAGCGCGCAATGTTTTCATCGTCTTCTTCCTTAGAGACTGGTCAGGGGTATCGAGCATTGTGCTGCTCTAATCACTAGTATAGGAATAAAGAGGACAGGCTTTAAGTCTATTGTCCAATATGCTAATTATTTGCACTAATGCGATAGGTCCAGGCTGTTTCAGCAAGAATACCTTTTCCGCCTGCCATGGTCATCGCCAAGTCATGAAGGCCTGGCCATAAGGGCACGTTAGCGGCCCCTTTAACGGCTAAGTCCAGCCGTTGGGCCATCAAAAGCAGCTTGTGCAAACGCTTCATGGGAAGACGCTTTATGGCCTTTTGATAAGCGGGGCGGCGCTTGTCAAAAATCATTGGCTTTTGGGTTTTGCAGGCGTGCTCAAAACTTTGCCCTTGATCCAGGTGCTGATGCAAAGAGAGTAGCGTGCGCAACTCGCGGCTTAATGCCCATAGCACAATGGGCGCTTCGACCCCTTCGCTGCGCAGCCCCTGCACTATGCGTGAGGCGCGGCTAACCTCACCTTTCAAGCAGGCATCTGCCAGGTTGAACACATCAAAGCGCGAGCTATCCTCTACGCCCTGGGCGATGCTCTCAACGTTTAAGCGGGTACCTTGCGGATGAATCAGCGAGAGTTTTTGAAGCTCCTGATCAGCGGCCAGCAGGTTCCCCTCAGTGCGCTCACCCAGTAGGCGCGCAGCCTCAAGGTCAATCTGCAAGCCATGCATTGATGCTCGATCACGTAACCAGTAGCCCAGGCGAGCATTATCTACGGGCCATACGGGGACAAACAGGCCGTGCTTATCAAGGGCTTTAAACCAGGCACTTTTCTGCTGTTTGCCATCCAGCTTACCCATGCTGAGTAGCAGTAGGTCGTCGCTGTTTGCGATGGTTTCAGCGTACTGCGCTAGTGCTTTGCTGCCTTCCTGGCCCAGTTTGTGGGTGCCCAAGCGAACTTCCATCAACTTGCTGGTTGCAAATAATGAAAGGTTGCTGGCGGCCTCAAGTAAGCGGCCCCAGGCAAAGTTGGCATCTACGTCCAGTACTTCGCGCTCTTCAATACCGGCTTGGCGTGCGGCGGCACGTACTGCATCACAGGCATCGCGGTGCTGGAGCGGCTCATCGCCCGCTACGATGACGACCTTAGGCAGCGCTTTACTTAAGGCACCCGGCAATTGGTCGGCAAAAACCTTCACTCAACACCCTTAATGTTAACCAGGCGTTCCACAATACGTTGTGCTAGCTCCCGGGCAAGCGATCGCTCTGCTTCATTGAACAAGGTTTCACGATTGAGCAAATCATCATCGTTAACACGTATGGTTCTGCTGACAGATACGTTACTGCCGTTAAGCGCATAGGCATTGGTCTGGCGCTGTTGCACCGAGAGCGTTGTGCTTAGCACCAGCTCGTGTTCACGGCTGGCGCGACTATCGCTACCAATACGTCGCTCCAGTAAGGAAGGGGTGCCTAACGTGACGCGCCAGGGCGCGTCAGGTCTAATCTCGGTTCCTAACTGTGTCAGGCGTGCACGTAGTTGCTGGGCCGTGGTGCTATTAATGTCTCCTTCCAGCGTCAGTGCGGGCAGGCTGGGCATAGCGCTATGGCCGCGCAGATGAAAGCCACAACCGCTGAGTAGCACCGCCGCTGAAGCGGCGATGCTGGTTGTCAAAAATGTGCGTCGATTCATCCGCTTACCACAATGTTTACCAGCTTGCCTGGCACGACGATCACTTTACGGACCGTTTTGTCTTCCAGGTGGCGCTGGACGTTTTCGTTTTCCATCGCCAGTTTCTCGATGGCTGCTTTATCTGCACTAGCCGGTGCTTCCAGGCGTGCACGCAACTTACCGTTTACTTGCACGACAAGTTCAATGCTATCGCGAGTAAGCGCTGCTTCATCAAGCACTGGCCACTGCACTTCAATAGCGGGTTCTGAATGCCCTAGGTTCTGCCACAACTGATGGCACACGTGCGGAGTGATTGGAGAAAGCAGCAAGATACATGCTTCCAGCGTTTCACGGCTTACCGCTAAACCAAGCTCAGAGGTGTCATCAAACTTGCCAAGTGCGTTGGAAAGCTCCATGACTGCCGCGATAGCGGTATTAAAGGTGGTGCGGCGGCCAATATCGTCGCTGGCTTTCTTGATGGTTTCATGCGTTTTTCGACGCAGTGCTTTTTGGTCATCATTAAGCGCATCAACCTTCAGCTCACCTGGTGTGCCGGCTTCAAGATGCTCGCTCACTTGGCGCCAAATGCGCTTGATGAAGCGGTGCGCACCTTCAACACCAGAGTCAGACCATTCCAGCGACTGCTCGGGCGGGGCCGCAAACATCATGAACAAGCGGACAGTATCAGCACCGAACTTGTCGATCATCGACTGCGGATCAACGCCGTTATTTTTCGATTTGGACATTTTTTCGATGCCGCCCATCTCAACCGGCTGACCATCACTTATCAGGATAGCGCTTAGCGGACGGCCTTTCTCATCACGCTGAACGTCGACATCGTCCGGGTTGAACCACTGTTTGCCGCCGTTATCGGTATGGCGATAGTAGGTTTCCGCGATGACCATGCCTTGGGTAAGCAACTGCTGGAAGGGCTCATCAGAATCCAACAGGCCAAAGTCGCGCATCAGCTTATGGAAGAAACGTGCGTATAGCAGGTGCAAAATGGCGTGCTCGATACCGCCGATATAAAGATCGACCGGTAACCAGTAGTTGGCGCGATCATCCAGCATGGCGTCATGGTTATCGGCGCAGCAGAAGCGCGCAAAGTACCAGGAGGACTCCATAAAGGTGTCAAACGTATCGGTTTCGCGTACCCAGCCATCGCCCAGGTCGGAAAACTCAGGCATTTTCTTGAGCGGTGAGCCGGAGGCGTCAACCGTCACTTCCATGGGCAGTGATACCGGGAGCTCTTCATCGGTCAGCGGAACGGTCTGGCCTTCCGGGCCGTATTTAACCGGAATCGGCGCCCCCCAATACCGCTGGCGGGCAACACCCCAATCGCGCAGGCGATAGTTGGTTTTAACCTCGCCACGGCCCATTTCGGCAAGTTTTGCGGCAATCGCGTCAAAGGCCTGCTCAAACTCCAAGCCATCGAACTCACCGGAGTTGATCAGCGCACCATGCTCAATATACGCGGCTTCGGAAAGGTCGGGCGTATTGCCGTTTTCATCGGCAATAACAGGTTTAATATCGACACCGTACTTGGTGGCGAACTCCCAGTCGCGCTGGTCGTGGGCAGGTACTGCCATGACAGCGCCGGTGCCGAACTCCATAAGTACAAAGTTGGCCACAAACACCGGAACTTTAGCGCCGCTAAGCGGGTGAATGGCGACATGACCGGTGGCCATGCCGAGTTTCTCTTTAGTGGCCATTTCAGCTTCTGAGGTACCGCCTTTGGCGCACTCTTCACAGAAGGCTGCCAGCTCTGTATTTTGTTCTGCCGCCTGTTTGGCAAGCGGGTGGCCAGCGGCTACCGCGACGTAGGTAACCCCTGACAGCGTATCCGGGCGAGTGGTGTAAACGGCTAGTGGTTCAGCCGCGCTACCGTCTGCTGCTTCGATATCAAACGTCAGCTCAACACCACGCGATTTACCAATCCAGTTGCGCTGCATGGTTTTGACCTGCTCAGGCCATTCTACTTTGTCCAGGTCGGTCAAAAGCTCATCGGCGTAGTCGGTGATCTTCAAGAACCACAGCGGAATTTCCTTACGCTCAACCAGCGCACCTGAGCGCCAGCCGCGGCCGTCAATGACCTGCTCATTGGCCAGTACGGTCTGGTCAACCGGGTCCCAGTTCACTGTGGACATCTTCTTGTAAACCAGGCCTTTCTCGACCAATTTGGTAAAGAACCACTGCTCCCAGCGATAGTAGCTGGTATCGCAGGTGGCGAATTCGCGGCTCCAGTCGTAGGCAAAGCCTAGCGCCTTCAACTGGTTGCGCATGTAATCAATGTTTTGGTACGTCCATTCCGCAGGCGGCACCTGGTTTTGGATCGCTGCGTTTTCCGCAGGCATGCCAAACGCGTCCCAGCCCATGGGCTGCATCACATTTTTACCTTGCATGCGCTGGAAACGTGAAACGACGTCACCGATAGTATAGTTACGCACATGGCCCATATGCAGCTTGCCGCTGGGGTAGGGGAACATGGATAGGCAGTAAAACTTCTCGCGGTTCGCGTCTTCTACTGCTTTGAAGCACTGATGTTTGTCCCAGTACTGCTGGGCGTCACGTTCAATTTCACGAGGGCTATAGTGTGCGTCCATCGGTTTTTTTAATGCCTTGGCGTATTCGCCCAATAGGGCGCAAAGTGAATGGTAGATGACGACTGTCAGATAAGTAGTGTCGATTGTATCCTATGAAGGGGTATCCTTGAACGGCAAGCTGATGATAGGAAACACCTGCGTCGACAAAAGGAGAGGCATCATGAGTGAACAACACAATGACCACCGCTTGCGCGAAGGCTATGAGCGCTTGCTGGAGCGCATGCAGCATGGCGCAAATGACTTAACCTGGGACAACCTGCAAAAGGATTTAGACGACGCAGTCGCTTTTGAAGCGGAGCTTGAAGAGTACACGAAAGATGAGCTGGCCCTGCTGCGAGCTTGGGTTGAGCGCGACTTAAAAGATATGCGCCACTACCTGGCAGATACCGGGATGCAGGTCGCTACCTGGTTGGGTGTCGATATCAGCGGGCTTTCACGTCGCGTTGCGGAGTCACTACTTTCCATCGCGGATCGAAGCATTGTAGAGCGTGAGCGCTTTGATGACGATCTTGAGGCGGCTCGGGCAGATTACTGCGAAGGTGAAATGGCAGCACCAGGTTTGATGGCCTGTGTCCACTGTGATGCTCAGGTAATGCTGCCCCATGTGGCGCGCCTTGAGCCTTGCCATCAATGTGGTCATCGCTACTTTTATCGGTTTCCCAGTAAGATTATCGAAACCTGAGCATCTCTCTAACCGCTAACAAACGGTGTGGGCAGCGAGGGCGGGTCAGAGCAGGGGCTCGCCGGAGGGTGCTGCCCCTGTTGCGTTGGTAATTCCGTGTGATGCAGCAGGCGGGGGAGCTATGTCACCAGATAGCTCATCGCCGTGATTGAGGCTAGCGAAAGTAGACTCATCACCGCTGCATAAAGAAGATTGTTCTTCATCATGTGGTAACCGTTGATCCCGTAGCGGCCCTGAAGGCTTAGGTTAATCCCTGATAAAGGCCCGACGCTGGTGCCCACGGCCCATGAACATAAACAGACAAACGCAAACAGAGTGTGCTCTCCACCGTGCAAACTTACGATAGAGGCCAGCACCGATACCCCAATAATTGGGTGGAGCCCCACCAGCGCACTCAGCACAATGCTGAGAAAACTGATCATGCCTTGCTGCGCGCCAAAGGTTTCGAATAGCGTCCAATCATTGCCCGCTACGGCAGCCACAAGTGCTGAAAGCCCCAGCGTAAAAAGCCCCGCCGCTAAAAACAGTGAGACTTCTCCTCGCATGGCCGGGAGCCGTGTGGTGGTGTGTTGGCGAATACGCCACAACGTATAGCCGGTGCCTCCGCGCAGGTTATAGATCAAGGCAATGGCCGGGATCAAAAAGGTAATAATGCCAACGATTGAGAGCCTGGGCGTTAGCCAGAAATGAAACACCATGACCAACAAGGCCATGATCACGGGCATTAGCAGGCTACGCGGTGCCAGAGAAAAGCCATACACCTCACGTAAATCAAATCGACGGCCAAGTTCAAGCGTCGTTAGCAACCCGGAAATCATTGCTAATGGGAATCCAAAGAGTGCCACGTAGGAGTACTGCATCTGCGGTGCGAGTGCGATCACTATTCCCATGGAAGCAAAAAACGGTGACCACAGCGCGGCACTTGAAAGCCCTCGATTCAATGCCAGGTACTGTGGAATCGTTAAAGGAGCCGTTCGTGCCAATCGGTCACCGACCATAATAACGGTTGATATATTCAAAATCGTGCCCAGAAAATGCACGCCAAGCCAGGTACGTAATACGCCGCCACTGCCCGTTAAGCGTTTGCCTGGTGCTTTTTTTCGCCCTTGCTGTTTACCTACCAGGGAAATAAAGCTGACGCCTACCAGCATGGCCACTACAAAAGCATTGCCCTGCAGCATAGCGGGCCAATCTACGTGGTTATGGTAATAAAAACGCGCCACCAGCAGCATTAATATGCCCAAAACCATCAACACGCCGGCCTGAAAACGTGAGCGCTTGGGAATGTCCTTCCACAGCAATATCACGGCGAGCCACAACACATAGCTCACTGCGTGCGCCGTGTTTATCAGACCGGTAAACCCAAGAATCTGTGCGATCAACCCAAGCAGAATCAGCACACCCGCCAAGCGCTGCCGAAAAGTCGTTTCTTGCATGCTAAACCCTTAAAGTGAATTAGCAGGCTAATAGGGTTGGCACTGAAAGGCTAGTCGCAGCCGATATGCTATCAATAAATTGATGAGGTTTTTAATGAAAATAAGGTCAATGAACAGCGCTGATTTAGACGAAGCTGCAAGCGTTCATTCACTGGCATTTCCTCGCCAAACGCATTCGTATGAATGGTTGAAATGCAGCCTCAGTGCCCAGGCCATTCAAGGCGTACGCTTTGGCCCGGCTCACGTAACTTGGCAACGGGCCATGCTGATGTTGGAGCCTAACGGCGAGGACCTCCGCTTCGGAAAAGTGCCTTAGCTGGGCAAGTGCGACGACTTTGTCATATTCGGCAAGCTTGGCTAATTCCTGGGGGACCGCTGGCGAATCCAGTACCTGGTTTAGCTGGGCCAGGCCACTGCGCGTTCTGGGTGGCTGATCCGTCTGAATGCCCAAGCGTATATCAGTAACTGCTTCGTAGTAGATAAGCCAAAGGCGATCACTTTCAGAGAAAACCGTTGGGTTGTCCTGCATGATGTTACGGGCGGCGGAGCTGGCGCCTAAACCCACTGCCAAGCGGTAGAGTGCCTGTAACTCGCTGGTATTGGCGGGGTCTTGCTCTACCAGTGCTTGCCGAACCTGTAGCTCTTGAACGGCATTCATTGTTTTTGCGGCCAAATAGCCTTTGGCTTCCAGGCCGGCGGTCGTCGTGCCTGCCACTTGGCTATATTGCTGTAAGGCGATATCGGCCAAGGTATAATTAGCCGTGTCGGTGTGAACTAACGCTTGCCCAAGCCAACCTTCTGCATAGGTAGGGCTGCGATAGGTAAGCGATTGAAATAGCGAGAGCGCTTTAGGGTAATCACCTGCACTACGCGCTGCACTGCCCAGATTGGCAAGTTCAGAGTCGCTGTAATCCTGGGGTCGACACGCTGAGCAAACTGCCAGCGCTTCTTCATACCTTGTTGCACGTACCAGCAGGGCTATCAAATCCTCACGAACACGACTGTTTTGTGTTCGATAATAAAGGGATTGTAAGCCATCAATTGACGGCCCCGGTGCTCCCTGGCGTGCCTCTATAACCAGGGCTTCCCGCTGTGCGTTTATAGTGGTTTGCCCATACACCGTATCTACGCTTAAACAAGCGAATAAGCAAATGGGTAATAAGGCGCGAGGATGACCGTGCATAGTGTTATTCCTACACTGAGGCGTAGTAGCAAACGCTATTGCTAAGAAAAACGTGTATATTCAGTGTATAGGAGTATCTAATAGGTTGAACCAGGATAAAGGTTGATATTGAAGCCGGTAATAATAGGTCGTAATGCCGAACGTCTAAGTAGTATTGGTGAGTGTTGAAGTATTATTTTTTTTAATTACTTTCCTTCATGTAGGATTAAAGTGTTGAGTGTTTCTCGAATTACTTTCTAGAAAATTGAATTTAAAAGGTAAGGTTTAAGAGAGTAGTTAAAGGTAGAGGTTGAAGGTTTTGATGGTTATATGTTAGTGATGACGATTAATTGTAAGTTATATGCCTTGGTGTGAAGTATGTACTTTTAAGAAGCAGTAGGTAGGTAAGTTGGGCATAAAGTTGGTCGAACTCAGGATGAGTTGTAGTCGCAAGTGGCTAGACACATCATTGCGATAAATTGTCTGCTGAACTTAAAAGGATAACATATACCTGGTTATCCATGATGCGTCGTTTTCGTCGCCTCCAGC
>NZ_JBQSVC010000029.1:0-54983 GCF_052376035.1 Halomonas sp. AOP7-E1-9 | reverse complement strand
CCTTGGGCGACAACGTGCGTGGAATGCCAAAGCCTTCGCGAGCGTAGGGGGCGGCATGTGCGCTGAACAGATCAAGGGCGGCCAGCTTGCCAGACAAGCCGCGATGCTCTGCCAGGATGCCATGTTTCAGCTCTATCTGGACCGCCGCCGGCGCGCCAAGTTTGGCATTGAGGAAAGCGCGCTACCGGATGGCACCCACAATGCCGAAGACGCCCGGGATTGGATCTGCGCTGCTTGCCAGATTAAGAGCCGAGCAGAGTTAGACCATAACCCAGTCGCGGCGGCTACGTTCCGCCGTATTCAGAAGCGCTTTTTCACCTGGAAGCAACAGCAAGGGAGGCCACAATGAATACCTATTTTGGATTACTGGCTGAGTTCAACGGCCGTACTGAGCTACCGCTAGAAGAGGTTGCCCCGCGCTTCTTCGGCATCAGCCCCCGCACCGCTGCCTTTCGGGCCGGTGCGCAGGCCCTGCCGGTACCGGCTTATCGTGCTGGGGATTCTCAGAAAAGCCCATGGCTGGTCAGCGCGATCGACCTGGCGCAGTACATCGATGAGAAACGGGCTGAGGCGCGGGAGCAGTGGAAGATGGTGAATGAATAATAATTAATGTATCCTCGCCGCTTTTAAAATGCGGCGAGGTAAGAATAAGATGGATAGCGATTCAGATATAAACACAGATAAGGACTATCTTAAAAAGCTAAGAAACTCTGTATTCCTAGGTGCTATTGTTTCTTTAATTAGCATATCTGTCTATAACATAACAGGAGGCGAAATTCTATGTACTGCTATTGAAAATTTAATTTCGCCCAACTTGATGCTACTTATAGCTACATTTGCACTTAGCCTTCATCTAATTAGCGTTTTCTTTAGCTGCATACGGGACTCAGTTGAAAAACAATACTTCTTTGCCACTGAGCTAGCAGCCTTACTAATTGGAGCCACAATAGGCCTCAGCATATTCTACTATATCAATGAATTCGGTTTGTCATACCAACCCATTCTAACGGAACTATATAAAATACTAGCTTTAGCTTTTCTATTTCTTGGTATTCTTACAGCTCTACCCTTTTATATTTTTATGAATTACAGAATAACAAAAAATAATTACAAAGATAAAAAATACTCTTTCATATTCATTGGCATTTTTTCATTTTCTGCAGTAGGAATATATGCGACCTTATTTGAAGATAAAATAGATGACCTACCAGTTTGCCAGAAAACTGAGCAATATAAGGAAAACTAAATTTATTGTGATTTTGTATATAAGCATTTAACACAGCCCTGCTTTTGTAGAGAGTGAACTTTTGCACCTCCACGATCTTTAAAGTAGGGCGTTGCGGCTTTCCAGAGTGGTTTTAACACCTATAAGGTAACGGTATAAAATTAACGTAACTGCAGTGTTTCCGGCCTCAAGTGCGTGTAACGCTTCAATACATCCCAACTCTCATGGAGCGTGAACTGCTGCACCTCCACGATCTCATACCCCGCCTCAAACAGCCGCGATGTTGCTTCATGGCGTAGATCATGAAAGCGTAAGTCTTCAATCCCTTTGGATTCAGTCGCTGCTCTCCATCGAGTGCTAATCGATCTCGCCCAATAGGGGAAGATTCGAGGCTCATCTTTTTTACGCGGCTGCCGCTGGATAATGGCCATCGCCTCATGGGTGAGCTTAAAGCGCTTATGGTTGCCCCATTTCTGCCGTGGGTGCTTAGCGTCGCGCACCCAGCAAGTCATCGCGTTTGTATCCAAATCGTCCCAAGTGAGCCGGGTAATTTCTTCCTGTCGGCGCGCCGATGCAATCGCAAAGTCCATGATGTCTTCCATGGGTATTAGCGCAGTCGGTCGGATCTTCTGGGAGCGAACAAAATAAGCACGTAACCGATCAATTTCATCGGCTGTGGGCCGCCGATCCCTCGACGCTGGCCGGCTAATCAGCCCTTTGCTACGCAGTAAAAGCTTGGCTGACTCAAATTCGTTCAAATCCACCGGCATTCGCCAGGCTGCCACGGCGGTTTTTAGAATAATGCCCAACCATGTGATGTCTTGCGAAGTCGTAGACGGCTTTACACCGCTTCGTCTACGCATCTGGGCATGATCGATAATCTGCTCGCTGCTGAGCTCAGTGATTTTGACGCGAGCAATAGGAAAACGCCGCAGTTGCTCAATGGTGGCTCGCTTACTGCGACCAGCCCCTTCGGCAAACTCATGTAGGTAACGCTCAATAGCATCGTGTAAAGTGACGCCCTTCCATTTCGCAGTCAGCACACCACCTGGTGTGGCCAACTCCAGCTCCCGGCGTTTGGCCCATTCGGCAGCCATCGCCTTTTTAGGGAATGTTTTAGACTCTGAGTAATCAGGTTGACCAGTGCGCGCAATGCGAATACGCGCTAGATATGAGAAACTGCCGTCCCTTTTTGGACGCTTCACGATCGTCGCCATCACTGCCTCGAAAAGTGACAAATGAAAGTGCCACGAAGTGCCAAATTTGTGACACCCATTCGCTAAAAACGTGGCTCAACTACTGTAAATATGAACAGTTATGAATGATAACACAACTGCGCAAACCCGCATGAAGTCTGGCATTGCCCGCCCGGAGCTGGATAGAACTTTCTCCGTCGCGCCCATGATGGACTGGACAACCCGCGATTATCGGGCATTCGCACGTACGTTAACCAAGCGGGCGCTGCTATATACCGAGATGGTGACGACGGGCGCTATTTTGCATGGCTCGCCGCGTGAGCGGTTTTTGGGCTATAGCGATGTGGAGCATCCCATTGCCTTACAGCTTGGCGGTAGCGATGCCGGGGAGCTTGCCGAGTGCGCGGCGATTGCTGAGGCGTGGGGGTATGACGAGGTTAACCTGAATGTAGGTTGCCCAAGCGACCGGGTGCAGAACAACATGATTGGCGCTTGCCTGATGGGCTACCCGGAAAAAGTCGCCGATGCCGTGCGCGCCATGCAGGCGGCAGTCTCGATTCCGGTTACGGTGAAGTGCCGTATCGGGATTGATGAGCAGGATGAAGACGCCGACTTGGCGCGCTTTATCGACATAGTCGCAGATGCCGGCTGTGAGATTTTTACTGTGCATGCGCGCAAAGCGTGGCTGAAAGGTCTATCGCCCAAAGAGAACCGCGACGTGCCGCCGCTCAATTACCCGCGTGTGCATCGTTTAAAGCAGGACCGCCCTGAGCTGCATATCGGCATCAACGGTGGGATTAAAACGCTTGAAGAGTGTCAGGCACAGCTTGAGCGTGTGGATAGCGTGATGATTGGCCGTGAAGCGTACCAAAACCCCTGGTTACTGGCTGAGGTAGATATGTTGCTTTATGGCGTGCCCAGCCCAGCCGCTAGCCGGGTTGAGGCGGCCCGGGCATTTCGCCCGTATATTCAGCAGCGGTTGGATGAAGGCGCGAAGCTTAACCATATAACCCGCCATCTGTTGGGGCTTTTTCAGGGTTGCCCAGGCGGGCGGCGTTTTCGGCGTCTTCTATCGGAGCACGCACATAAAGAAGGCGCCGGGTTACGCTTGTTTGATGATGCTATCGGGTTGGTTAACGAGCCATCACAAGCGCCGATGCCAGAACGAGAACAGCCCGCCACGTCTTAACGTAGCGGGCTGTGGTGGACGGCGATTAATCCACGTTTGCGTGGTTTAGTTGCCGCGCACGCCTTTTTCGATACGCTCACCAACTTCCTGGTCGATATTACGCCAGTACTCGAAGGCGCGCTCCAGCACTGGCTCTGTTACGCCACCCGACAAGTGCCCCACCACGTTGGACACCAGCCGGTCACGTGCGGCGTCATCCATTACTTCACGCACTAGCGTATGCGGTTGGCTCCAGTCGTCATCGTCTTTACGCAGCGTGTAGGCGGTACGTACAAGCTCACCGCTGGTCGCCCATACGGCATCTTCCGGGAAGCGCTCGCCATCGGCTTTGGGGCCGCCTTTGCTGTTCGGCGCATATACCGGGTCCGTTGCGTTATGCACCCGCATCGCCCCGCCCTGGGTATAGCTATTGACCGGGCACTTGGGCGTATTCACCGGGATATGCTTGTAGTTCACACCCAAGCGAGCCCGGTGCGCATCGGCATAGGAGATTGAGCGCGCCAGCAGCATCTTGTCGGGTGAAAGCCCAGTGCCCGGCACCATGTTGTTAGGCTCGAAGGCAGCCTGATTGATTTGGCTATGGAAGTCAGAGGGGTTTTCATTAAGGGTTAGCTTGCCCACTTCCATCAGCGGATAGTCGGCGTGGGGCCACACCTTGGTAAGATCAAAGGGGTTATAGCGATACGTTTTGGCATCCTCGAAGGGCATGATCTGCATCTGCAGTGTCCAGGTGGGATACTCGCCGCGTTTGGTGGCTTCAAACAGGTCACGGCGGTGGTAATCCGCATCGCTACCGGCCATCTGGTCGGCCTGCTCCTGGGTCATGCACTTGATGCCCTGGTCGGTTTTGAAGTGATACTTCACCCAGAACCGCTCACCTTCCTCGTTCACCCACATATAGGTATGGCTGGAGTAACCGTTCATGTGCCGCCACGTAGCGGGCACGCCGCGGTCGCCCATTAGCCAGGCCACCTGGTGGGCGGACTCCGGCACCAGCGTCCAGAAATCCCACTGCATATCGTGGTCACGCAGGCCGTTATCGGCGCGGCGCTTTTGCGAGTGGATAAAGTGTTGGAACTTCATCGGATCGCGGACAAAGAACACAGGGGTATTGTTACCCACCATATCGAAGTTGCCCTCTTCGGTATAGAACTTCACCGCAAACCCGCGTGGATCACGCCAAGTATCCGGGCTGCCGCTTTCCCCTGCAACCGTTGAGAAGCGAATGAGTACGTCTGTTTTTGTGCCTTTTTTCAGAAACTTGGCTTTGGTGTACTTACTGACATCATGGGTGACTTCAAAGTGGCCAAAAGCGCCGCTACCCTTGGCATGTGGTTGGCGGTCGGGGATCATCTCGCGGTTGAAAGCCGCCATTTGCTCCATCAGAAAATGATCGTGCAGTACAATCGGGCCATCCGGGCCTACCGAAAGAGAGTGTTCATCGCTGGATACCGGAATGCCAGTCCCTGTCGTCGTATACTTGGGTTTATCGCTCGTCATCGCTTTTTCTCCATGTCACGGCTCGCGCGGCACTCAAGGCACCGCTTTATAAAAACAAATCATACATTTGTACTTATTATTTTTAATTTAGGATAACTACTCTCTCATAGGTATAGTCAAAGGAACTGCTTCCCGCCAGCTATCTCATGTACTGCTTGGCTATTGCGCTAATAAGCTTTTTTTATGGCGCTTATCAAACATTTAATAGAGCGCGTCCGGGGGCGGTGTCAGGCTTGATTGAAAGCTCTCAATCGCCGTTTCGGCTTCTTCTATCTCATCAAAACGAGCGATGTGATAAAGCGCCTCACCTTCATTGGCTAACGGCAGACGGCTCATGCCAATCACAATGCCATCGGCCATCGACTTGACCTCGCTTTCTTGATTGCCAAATGGGTCGGCCACTATACCGAGCACTTCCCCTTTGGCGACACGCGCACCCAAGCGCACTTTGGGCCTTAAAATACCGTCGATAGGTGCACGCGCCCAACTGGACCCATTGGCAAGCTCGGCAGGCGCTGGCGAGCGGCGCCGCTGTTCGCCGGTAAGCATATCCAGGCGGCGCATGACACGCAGTACGCCGCGTACACCGGGGGCAATGGCCCACTCATCAAAGCGCAGCGCTTCCCCCGCCTCATAGGTCAGTACAGGAATGCCACGCGTTTGTGCATAGTGACGCAGGCTACCTTCGCGCAGCTCTGCATTCAGAATCACCGGTGCGCCGAAGGCATCGGCCATGCGCTCGGTTTCACTGCCAGGACTTAACTGCGCGCGTATTTGGGGAAGGTTCGTGCGATGAATTGCGCCGGTATGAAGATCAATAATATGCGTCGCCTGATCGACAATCTGCTCGCGAAATAGCGCCGCGACTCGCCCCCCGAGGGAGCCGTTTTCACTGCCCGGGAAACAGCGATTGAGATCGCGCCGGTCAGGCAGGTAGCGCGTTTGCTGCAGGAAACCAAAAACGTTAACCACCGGCACGGCAATCAAGGTACCTCTTAGGCTTTTGATGGCCTTTGAGCGTAATAAGCGACGTACAATTTCAACGCCATTGATCTCATCCCCGTGAATGCCACCACACACCAGTATAACGGGCCCCTCTTTACGTCCGTGTACCACTTCGACCGTAATATGCAGGGGTGTGTGGGTATAAAGACGCGCCACCGGCACATCAATTTGGGAACGTTGGCCAGGCGGTATGGTGTGCCCGGCAAGTTGAAAAGGTGCTCGCGCCATCCTGAGTCTCCTTTTTTCAGCGTGATTAACCACTAAGAAAATGGCATTAATGAGGGCATGGCGATGCGCCTACCGCACGCAGTGAGCCCCAGCGGTTTCGAGACATGAGGTTTTGATAACACAAGCCATGCGTTTAATCATCTATCCATACAGTTTTGAATGTAAAAATTACACCATATCGGATAAAATATGTTCATCTTGTGTCATTAATGAGGTTGCGTTTCCATGGCGAGAAAGACCAAAGCGGAAGCCGCTGCTACCCGAGAAGCGTTGCTGGATGCGGCCGAAGAGGTATTTTTTGCAAAGGGTGTTGCACGCACGTCTCTTGAGCAGGTTGCACGCCATGCGGGATTAACCCGTGGCGCGGTCTACTGGCATTTTAAAAACAAGGGCGACCTGTTTATGGCACTGGTGGAGCGCGTACACATGCCGTTCCAGTCGCTAATGGAAGCTGTCAGCAAGGCCGATGAAACTATCTCTCCAATGGAAGCCATCCGGCTTGCCTGCCATGCAGGTCTGGCGCGTCTTGAGCAACCTTCTCACCAGCGGATTCTTTCCATTTTGCTCCACCGCTGCGAGTTTTTTAGCGATATCAACCCACTTGCCATGCAGGATGATATTGGTGAAGAGTGTTATTCAGAAATGCTGATCGTGTTCAAAGAAGCGGAGCATCAGCAGTTGCTGCGTGAAGATGTAACGCCAGAGGTCGCGACGCGCATGTTGCAGTCGGCACTGGGAGGCCTTTTCCACGACTGGCTACGCACACCGGATGCGTTCTCCATACACCAACGCGGCGGCGAACTGATTGATACATTGATACGCATTATGCAACGCTAATCCACGCCATTCGCTGCAATGCAGCAACCTGCCTATGCTGGGATGACCCACCATTGTGATGATTAGTGGCAAGCATTCAACACCGTTGGATAAAGCCACGCCGCCACTGACACATCATCCATAAGGCAATGGCTAACAAGACAGTGGCGGCGCTGGTGCGAGTAGTGAACGTTAATCGCTAATAACGTTAGGTTGAGTAGCCTTCATCCTGGTGGTGATAGCGAAGACGCAGCTTATTTAAACGTACCCGAGTATCCAGATAGGTCTGCTCCATTACGCTGCGATAAGCGCTCTCACCAGCGAGGTATTTCACCAAAACGCGACGCTCACCTTCTTGTGGGCAATCCCCTTCTTTACAGTGCAGCCTGACATGGCTATTAGGCTCGTTTTCAATCACTGCCATGGCAAATCCATCGCCCTGACGCCCGGACACGATGACCGCCGAACCCAACAGGCAGCGCCGCGTAAAGGGCTGATAGCGATGCAAGCCCCGATGTAAGCTATGGCATAAGGCGGCGGCAATGGGTGAAGCAACAGCAAAGGATACCCACAGGATCAGTACGCCTACCGGCACGCGCAACATCCCCAGCGATAGCCAACGCAGCACTAAAAGCTCTACCGCTAATGCAAAACTCCCCGCAATCACGACAAGAAACGTCAGCGCAAGCGATGCCGGCACACCTGCAAACCCTAACGACACCAGCGTACTGGCCATGTGATCATCGCGCAGGCTGTCGCGCTCAAATAACTCAAGAGGGGCTATTCGAAGCAGCACCAACATCCAATAAAGCGCTAACAGTCCCAGTAGAAACGTAAACACAATGGTTGGAAACTGTAGCGCAGCAGAAATAACAGGTTGCATGGCGTGTCCTCCTCCAGACATTTCGTCCGGTGCTGTTTCCGCCTGGGATTATATTATTGGTCCAGGCTAAAAACGTGTGGTCTCTTTTAGCATAGCCCAAATTATTCTTTTTTGCTCTTAACTACCTTGATGCGGCTCATCACGCCATAAAAAAACGGGCACTCCCTTTCGGTAGTGCCCGCTCATTAGTGGTGAAACGCGGTTACAGTTGGTCGTGCTCCAGTGCCGGTTTCTGGTTATCACGGTCCGGATGGCGTTTACGATAGAGCCAGTCGGATACAGTGGCGATCATGGCGTAGAAGCTGGGAATAAACACGCTTCCCAGAACGGCCACAGAGGCCATGCCCACCGCAACAGTTGTCCCGATATGGTGGCTACTTACATCACTGGCGCCGGTCGCCAAGGCCAGTGGCAAGGTACCGAAAATAAACGCAAGCGATGTCATGACGATAGGACGGAAGCGTAACTCAGCGGCAGTAATCGCTGCTTCGCGAATCGTTTTGCCCTGCTCTTTACGCTGCAACTCGGCAAATTCCACGATCAAGATGGCGTTCTTCGCCGCGAGCCCCACGACCACCAGCATACCAATCTGAACGTACACACTGGTATCCAGACCCCGCAAAGCGATGCCTCCAATGCCTCCCAGGAAGGCAAACGGCGTTGCGGTAAGTACCGCCAGGGGCAACGACCAGCTTTCATACTGGGCCGCCAGAATCAGGAAGACCATCAAGATACCAAACACAATGGCAAGCGTCGCCGTATTACCCAGGTTTGCTTCCTGGTAAGCGGTCCCGGTCCAGCCCATCCCCCAGTTAGGCCCGAGCGTATCCATGACGACTTCATTCATGGCTTCAATGGCTTGGGTAGAGCTATAGCCAGGCGCCGCGCCGCCCTGGAACTGGGCGCCGGTGTACACGCCAAAGCGTGATACGACCGATGGGCCTACCTGACGCTCCAGCGTTACGAACTCGGAGAGCGGGATACGCTCGCCATTGCCACCCCGCACGAAGACACTATTTAAGTCGTCAGGCGTTTTACGGAATTGATCCTCGTTTTGTAGATACACCTGGAAGTTACGGTTTTGGTAACTAAAGAAGTTCACAAAGCCATTACCAAAGGTGTTGGATAACGCCGAGTTGATATTCTCCAGTGCCACGCCATAGCTAAGCGCTTTCTGCTGGTCGATTTCAGCTCGGTAGGAAGGCACGTTCACGTTAAAGGTGGTAAAGACCTGATTTAACGCTGGGTGCTGATTCGCCGCGCCCATAATCTGTAGTGAGGCTTCGTAAAGCTCGCGAGGTGAGGCGCCGTCAAACGACTGCAGATAGCCGGTGAAGCCACCTGTGGTGGAAAGCCCCATAATCGGCGGTACGTTAAAGGCCATGGCAGTACCGCCATCAATACTGGCCCCCAGCTGCATAATTTGCCCCACCAGGCTCGCTGCTGTTAGATCACGGTCCCCCCAGGGCACCATATTGACAAAGATAATCCCGCGCGCCGTATTAACCGAGCCTGCAAGAATATCGTAGCCCGCTATCGCCGAGGAGTATTGCACCCCGGGAATATCCTCAATAGCGGAGCTAAGCTTTGCCATGTAGCTCTCGGTGCGGTCAAGCGAGGCGGCATCGGGTAGCGACACACTGACCAGCACGATGCCCTGGTCGGTTTCCGGCACCAATGTTGAGGGCGTATTGGCGTACAACCAGTAGGAGCCGGCACCGGTCGCGATCGTCAGCGCCAAGGCGAGCACCCAAAAGCGCACCAAGCGCACCACAAACCACATATAAACTGCGGTGATACCTGCAAACAAGCGATCAAATAGACGCAGAGGCGTAGTAATCGCCCGCTTGAATGCTGACTGGCGTGAATGGTGCAAGTTATGCTTGATGAAGATGGCGGAAAGCGCCGGTGTAAACGTTAACGCCATTAGCGCTGACAGCGCTACCGAGATCGCGACAGTAATCGCGAACTGCTGATAGATCTGCCCAGTAAAGCCGCCCATAAACGCAACAGGCACGAAAACAGCGGCCATGATCAGTGAGGTGGCAATAACCGGCCCGCCAACCTCGCGCATGGCACGAACCGTTGCTTCTCTAACGGTAACCTCGTCATCTTCGCTTAATACACGCTCAACGTTCTCCACCACCAGTATCGCATCATCCACCACTATCCCGATTGAAAGCACCAGGGCGAATAGCGTTAGCAGGTTGATAGAAAAATCAAACAGGTAAAAGCCTGCAAAGGTACCAATCACCGACACCGGCACCACCGACATGGCAATCACGGTAAAGCGCCAGTTCTGCAGGAAGATAAACAGGATCACGATAACGATCAGAAAGGCTTCAATAAAGGTATGCAATACCGTTTCTACCGACGCATCGATAAACTGCGTGGTGTCGTACGGCGTGACATACTCAAGCCCTGGCGGGAAGCGGCTGGCAAGGTTTGCCATGGTTTCGCGCACCGCATTTGCAGTGGCCAGCGCATTGGCGCCCGGCTGCTGGTTGATGATGATGGGCGTCATCGTTGAACCATTTAGCTGCGCATCAATGCCGTAAAATGAAGCACCGAGCTCAATGCGTGCCACATCTTCCAGCCGTAGCGATGAGCCATCAGGGTTAGTGCGCAAATAGATATTACGGAAATCATCCGTATCTGATAAACGGCCACCGGCAGTGATGGTATACGTATAAGCGCGCGGGCTACCTTGCGGCGTGGCGGCTAAATTACCGGCAGGGATTTCGGTATTTTGTGAACGGATAGCATTAGCCACCTCACTCGGCGTGAGGTCGTATTGCGCCAGTTTGTCAGGGTCCATCCAGATACGCATGGCAAACTCACCACCCCCCAGCACCTCGGCATTACCTACGCCAGGCACCTGGCGTAGGTCATCGAGAATATTAAGCGTGGCGTAGTTCTGCATATACACGTTGTTGTAATCGCCGTTCGGGGACGTTAGGGCGATCAACATAAGGATCGAGTCAGAGCGCAGTGAAACGTTAACACCCTGGGCCTGAACCTGCTCGGGCAGCTGAGAGAGTGCCCCCTGAACACGGTTATTAACGTTGATGGTATTGATATCACCATCAGTGCCAATATTAAACGCGACACTCAGGCTCATAATGCCGTTATCAGCGCTGTTCGAGGTCATGTAGAGCATGTCCTCGACGCCGTTGATCGCCTCAGCCAGCGGTGCAGCGACCGTCTGGGCGACCGTCTCAGCGTCAGCGCCTGGAAACTGCGCTTGTACGGAGACGGTGGGCGGCACCACACTTGGATACTGCTCAATGGGCAGTATCCGCATGGCCATGGTACCTATCAGCGTGAGGATAATCGCGAGTACCGTGGCGAAAATCGGCCGGCTGATGAAGAAGTTGGAGAAATTCATTATTGAGTACCCTCTTCCCCTTCGCCTGCCGGCACATCACCAGCACCTTCTGTCATTTGGGAAGCGGCAGCGGCTTGCTCTTGTTGCTCCTGAGCTTCAGCCTCTTCAACACGCTCAACTACTTCATCGGCGTCGCCATCAAACGGCAGTGGATCAATAGCCATTCCAGGCTCAATGCCCGCCGGGTCGCCCACGATCACACGGTCACCCTCTTCAAGACCATTAGCAATGATCTGCCAAGGGCCAGCGACATCGCCTAACTGCACCGTGCGCTCGCGCGCCTGGTCATTTTCATCCAGGACAAACACGCGAGGGCCCATTAAGCCTTGGGTGACCGCAATTTCAGGTACTGCCATCACGTTAAAACGGCGCAGACCATCAAGACGTACTCGCACAAATTGGCCGGGCAGAATAGCGCCATCCGGATTAGCAAAGCTGGCAGACGCCTGAACGGTACTGGTACCGGAATCCACGCGGGAGCCCAGGAAGTCGAGCTGGCCTTCAAGTTCAGACCCGCTGGCACCGCTTACGCCGGGCACGCTTAACAGCGCGGTAATGGACGAGTCGCCCTCTTCACGTAACTGGCGGCGTAGCTCAAAGGCATCACGCTGAGGCAGTTGAAAACGCACTTCAAGCGGGTCCAACGGGGTGATAGTGGCAAGCTCTGTTCCTGAGGTAACCAGGTTGCCAACGTTAATCTGGCTCAAGCTGATCATGCCCGACACAGGGGCCGTTACATTTGAATAACCAAGGTCCAGGTTAGCACTGCGTAGTGCAGCCTCGGCTTGGGCAACGTTGGCTTGTGCCACACGTTGGTCTGCCTGCGCCTGGTCATATTGCTGACGGCTTACAGAGTTTTGGCTGAGCAACTGTTCAAAGCGTTGCGCATCGCGCTGGGCGCGGGATAACTCGGCACGGGCACTTTGCAGGTCAGCTTCACGCTGGTTAACCGTTGACTGGTAAAGGTCAGGCTCAATGGTATACAGCGAATCACCCTCTTCCACCATTTGGCCAGGCTGGAAGTGGCGCTCTTCAAGATAACCGTTAACACGTGCCACCAGCGTCACTTCACTATCGCTACGCAGTAACGAAGGGTACGATTTATTTAACGGAATATCCTGACGTACCGCTTCCGCCACTTCCACCTTATGAGGTGGAGCCTCTTGCTGCTCGGCCTGCTGCTCTTGCGATTGGTCCTGGCCACAGGCCGTCAACACTAGCGCGGCAATCAGCGTTACTAGACTCGCTCGGCGTGAGTGAATCATTTTTCTCATGCGTGGGTTCCCTTGATCTTTTCAAAACGTTGATTGACGGCGCTGGCGGCTGCCTTGATTACAAATGACGCTTTATTCAAGTGCAGGCGACTTACCCGTAAAGCCATGAGTTAAAAGCTATCTTTTAAAAGCAACGGCTATTCGTTGTGATTACCTATCCGGCGTAGGCGGCGCACCAATATTCATGGCACGCTGGTAACTGTCGCCACCAGTATCAGGTATCGCAAAGGTCACCGGATCGTCCGTTAGCCAGGCATTAACTTCTTCGATCGCCGGCACGTCCAACAACCCTGCCTGCTGGCGCAACCCAAGAAAGTTAACGACATAGTCGTAACGTGACTCAGCATAATCAGCAATAGCGTTGTAATAATTTTGCTCGGCATTCAGCACATCGACGATATTACGCGTGCCGACTTCATACCCTACCTGTGTGGCTTCCAACGCACTTCGCGCCGATACGATAGTTTGCTGACGCGCTTCTACCGTTTCAACGTTATTGCTGACTTGGGTGTAGAGCGAGCGTACTTGCTGAATAGTGGTACGGCGCTGAGACTCAAACTCGTACTGCGTACTTTCCAACTGGTAAGTACCTTGGCGGATGCTCGCACTGGTACTGCCACCGGTATAAATAGGCAGGTTGGCCGATATCCCGACCTGACCGGAGGCGTCATAACCGCTAACGGCATCGCGATCATTATCGGCATGCTGATAGTTGGCGAATGCCTGGAATGTAGGCAGGCGACCAGCACGGGCAATATCAACGCCCACGCGTGAAATTTCAATGCCCGCCTGCTGAGCAAGGACTTGAGGATTAAGCTCAATCGCTTGTTCAACCCAGTAGTCACGATTGCTTGAAGGCTTCACCACCGGCATCGCATCGCCTAGCGCGTTGATGTTCGGATAACGCTGACCGGTTAACTGCTCAAGCACCTCAAAAGCCACCTGCAGGTTGCTCTCAGCGGCGAGCCGATTAGCACGCGACTGATCATAGCTTGAACGTGCTTCTTCGACGTCGGTAATGGCAATCAAACCAACTTCAAACTGCTCACTGGCCTGCTCCAACTGGCGTTCAATAGCACGCTCTTGGGCCTGTCGGGTGGTCAGTACATCATGCGCACGAAGGATATCGAAATAGGCGTTAACAACATCAAAAAGCAGCTGTTGTTCGGTCGCAGCCAGCAGGTAGAACTGCTGGTCGATTTCGCGATCAGCCTGGTTGAATTGCTGGCGCGCCACTTCATCAAACAGCATTTGAGTGGCTTCCAGGGTCAGCGATACGCTGTTATAGCGATCATCTCCCCCTCCAACACCTGCCCCCCCTCCTGCGCCCGGTATGGTGCGCGTTGACTGACTTTCAAACTGTTCATGGTGCGCCACGTTGCCTGATGCATTCACCTGCGGCAACAGCGCGCCTCTCGCAACATCCCGACCGGCTTCGACCCCAGAGTACTGAGCACGAGCTGAATTTAGCGTGGCGTTATTGCTCAGCGCTTCACGCGTGACCGTTATCAGGTCTGCCGCCTGAGCAGGCAGCGCAATAGACGCAGTGAAAACGGCCAGTAATAGGGGTCGTAAAGGGGCATTGACTGCCCAGTGTGCCAGTCGCATGTAGGTGCCTCTAGGTGTCAATGATGGGGGTACTATTAGTAAACTATTTATGAAAGATGGCATTATAGTTACATTCATGTATGTATGCTAGACTTGAAGTCTAGCAAATTGTATGAACAACGAGCTTGTCAAGCCGCATCCGGTTGGCCTGGACCAAAGCATGACATCAGGATTTTCAGGCACTGCTTCACTGCTAGTCTTCACGCTATCGCCCTACCCCTTTGTTTATACTTTCTTGTTTGTACTTTAGTGGGTAATCCCTGTATTACTACTTCTTTTGCTACATCTATTACTGCCACTTCGCTTTCAGCTTATTGAGCGTATGTTTCAAGTATGGCTACGCGTTGCTCAATATCGGTGCGGTAGGTCGCTCCAAAAAGCAGCAAATGATTAAGCAGCGGGCACAGTTGAAACAGCGCCTCACGCCTTGACCAGTCAGGCGGGGCGTTACCCTCCCAGTAGGCATCAAAAAAACCGCTACCCAGCGAACCAAACAGCGTCAGCATGGCAATATCCACATCGGGATAATGACGATAAACGGCAGGGTCGATCAAGGCAGGGCCACGGGTAGTTATCAATACGTTGCCCGACCATAAGTCGCCATGCAAAAGGCTTGCGGGCGCCTCTGGCAGCCACGCTCTGCCCCTGGGAGGTTTCAAGTGCATATACCGCCGCACTATCTCCACCGCCAAGCGGCGTTAACTCACCGGTAGGCCATATCGTCTGGGCGTCGAGTAGCCTTCGCAGGGTAGCATCCATCGCCATCTCCGCTGGGTAGTATTCTCCCAGTGTGCCTGCTAACCCCTGCGTACGTCGATTTTTAAAAACGTTATAGGCCGTTATACATTTTGATGACGCTGCTTTAGCGCTTGTGTATAGCGCGCATAGACCTCTTGATACGCTTCAACGCGTGCAAGGTTCGGCTCAGCAAGTGATTGCGCATCAAGATGTACGAGGCGGTTACATAACGCTTCAAGCGTTACGCCCTGTGCACGTTGATCACACCATGCAGCTTGAATGGCCGCACCTAGCGCAGCGGCATCGGTAATCTCAGGGCATATCACTTCCGTACCCGTAATATCGGCCACCATCTGCCGCCATACCGGGCTATTGGCACCGCCGCCGATCAGCCGGATTTGGCTGGCACCTGCGGTTAAATCGCCCAGTAGCTCAAGCCCATAGCGCAAACCCAATGTGGCGCCCTCAACCACCGCACGGCACAGGTTTGCCTGGTGGGTATTGATACTGTTCAAGCCCAAAAAATCAGCCGATGCATCCGGCAGCATGGGTACGCGCTCGCCGTTGAAAAACGGCAGCACGGTAATGCCCTCAGCACCTACCGGGGCGCTGGCCACCAGGTCGCTAAACGTTGTTAAATCCAAACCAAACAGTTCACGTATCCGCGTGGTGGCCGATGTCACGTTCATGGTACAGATAAGCGGCAACCACCCGCCGGTACTTGAGCAGAAATTAGCCACCATGGCGTTATCGCAGAGAATAGGCTCAGGCGAATAAGCGCAAACGGTGCCCGAGGTACCCAGGCTAAGGGTTATCAGGCCTGGGGTAATATTGCCAGTACCAATCGCCCCCAGCATGTTGTCGCCGCCCCCTGAAGAGACCACCACGTTATCGCCAAGCCCCAGCTCGCGGGCAATCAGTGGGCGCACCATCCCGGCCGGTTCATGAGCCTCCAACAAGCGTGGTAGTACGCGTTGCGGGTCAAGCTCAGGGGCTATTTCAGCAAATACCTCTAACTGCCAGCACCGCGTGCGGGTATCAAAATAGCCGGTACCCGAGGCATCGCCCGCTTCGGTCACACGCTCGCCTGTCAGCCAAAAATTCAGGTAGTCGTGGGGCAATAACAGACTGTCGATGCGCCGGTAGGCGTCCGGCTGATGCTCGCGCAGCCAGGCGACTTTAGAGGCGGTATAGCCGGTCTGTAGCACCAGCCCCAACTTCTCCAGGCACCCTGCTTCACCGCCCAAGCGGGCGACAAGATCACTGTTTTGGGCGCTGGTTTCAGTATCGCACCATAGTTTGGCGGGGTAGACCGGCACACCATCAGCATCCAATGCCACCATGCCATGCTGCTGACCTGACACACCGATACCGCGAACCTGCGAGACATTGACCCCAGCGCGCTCCAGGGCACTAAAAAAGGCACCTTTTAAAGCCGCCAACCATTCAGAGGGCGCCTGTTCACGGCGGCCATTTTCACCTTCATCCAGCCGATGCGGGCGGCTTGCCTCGCCCAGGATAACGCCGCGCTCCACATCAACCACTACGACCTTGGTACTCTGGGTACCGCAATCCACACCAATATACATCACAGCGTTCCTTTGGATGCCACAAGCGCCTCAAGCGTAGCCCGTGCGCCGCGCTTATGCAGCGAATTAAGCGTTTGGACATAAGCCTCATAAAAGCGCGGATGGTCGACCAGGTCGCCGAACAGCTCACGATTGTCGATAAACACACTGGGCCGGGTACGGTTTTCAGCGGCGATTGCGGTCAGCGTTTCCTTTAAGCGATCTACAATCTCGATGGGCTCGCCCTGCTCATCAACCCTTTCAGCGTAGCGTGCCCAGCTGGCCACTACCGCTGCGCTGCGCTTGATCTCGCCTCCGTGAGCCAACTGATGATGGATCACCGGCACCAGCCACTTGGGAATACGGTCTGAACTTTCGGCACACAGCCGCGCTAGCGTATCCTTAATTTCGGGGTTGGCAAACCGCTCAATCAGCGTTAAGCGGTAAGCTTCCAGGTCGACACCGGGCACAGGCGCCAACGTGGGCGAGCCCTCTTCACGCATATAGCCGAGCAGAAAATCCACAAACAAGGGGTCCTGGCAAACTTCGTGGGCATAGCGATAGCCCGCTAAATAGCCAAAGTAGGTGAGCGCCTGATGGCTGGCATTTAAAAGCCGCAGCTTCATTAACTCGTAGGGCTCAACATCCTCAACCACCTGCACGCCGACCTGCTCAAACGGCGGACGGCCCAGCGGAAAGTGATCTTCCAGCACCCACTGCGTAAACGGCTCGCATACCACCGGCCAAGCGTCTTCTACCCCAAAGCGCTGAGACAGTTCGTCAATATCCGCCTGTGCGGTAACGGGAGTGATGCGGTCGACCATAGCATTGGGAAACGCAACTTCTGACGCAAGCCAATCGCCCAGTTGGCTATCACGGGCACGGGCATAGGCGGTGAACATACGCTTGGCCACGTCGCCATTGCCCTGAATGTTGTCACACGACATGACGGTAAACGGAGCAATGCCGCGCTCACGGCGGCGTACCAGCGCCTCGACAATCAGGCCAAAACTGGTGGAGGGCTTTTCAGGGTGCGCAAGATCCTCACGCACTTGGGGATTTTCCAGGTTAAATTGGCCCGTTACCGGGTGGAAGTTATAGCCTCCTTCCGTCACAGTGAGTGACACAATCCGAATGGCCGGGTCGGCCATCTGCTCAATGACCGCCTCTGCGTCTTCCGGGGCAAACAGGTAATTAACCATGCTGCCGATAACCCGAGGCGCGTACTGGCCATCTGGATGCTTAACCACCAGGGTATAAAGGTAATCCTGCGCGGCAAGCGCCTGCTGCATGCGTTTATCACCCGGCATAACGCCCACGCCAACGATCCCCCAATCAAGCGCCAGCCCTTGCTGCATCAGCTCATCAAGGTACATGGCCTGATGAGCCCGATGAAAGCCGCCTACGCCAACATGCACAATGCCGGGCGTTAGCTTCGCACGCTCATAGCATGGTATGGCAACATCGTCGTTTAAATTGCCCAGATTGTGATTATTAAGTCGGGTCATGGGTACTCTCCAGCCAAAACCTGCTTGGCGCGATGGGTAGGTTTGAAAACGGTTAAAAAGAGGATGAAGCAGCGCATTGGCATTAGTGCCAGTGTTGATCGGGAGGTAAGGAGCAGCGTTTGACGAGTTGCGCGTTGAGCATATCTTTTCGGTGGGTACGCTCCAGCGCCCCCGCATGGTCCTGGCCCATTTCAAGCCACCGCAGGATTAGCCGGTCCACCAATATCTCATCGTCGACGTCCAGAAACAGCGTCCAGTCAAACAGCGGACGTAGCTCACGCCAGGGGGAGCGGTCGAGCAGCAAGTAGTTACCCTCGACAATCACAATGCGTTGCTCAAGGGTGATGAGCCGCCCTCCTGCCCGTGCTAAATCCAACGGCCGATCAAAGACGGGCACCGCGACCGGATGCTGCGCCTGGCGAATACGCTCAAGGGCGCTGCACAACCCGTCCACATCGAAGGTATGAGGCGCGCCTTTTATCGGCAGTTGCTGCTTGCCCAGCACGGCATTGTCGAAATGGTAGCCGTCCATCGGCACGAGCCCCGCCTGGCCTGGAAGCAGCTGATTAATGGCCTCGCAAAGCAAAGCGCTACGATAGGACTTACCTGCGCCGGGCGGCCCTGCCAGCGCAACCAGATAGCGCGAAGCGCCCTCGGCTGAACCAATAATTTGGCGGGCCAGGCTATCAAGTTCGGGTGTCATAACCACCTCAGCTCATCCAGTTACCGCCATCCACATTGAGCGTCTGAGCAACAACGTAATCGCTGTCGGCACTAGCCAAAAAGACTGCGGCACCGGTGTGATCTTCCGGCAAGCCCATGCGGCCAAAGGGTACGGCTTCACTGACCAGGCGCTTTTTCTCGCCCAAGGGGCGGTTTTCATAGCGAGCAAACAGCGCATCCACCGCTTCCCACATCGGAGTATCGACGACACCTGGGGCAATGCCGTTAACGTTGATCGCATGTTTGATCAAGTCCAGGCCAGAGGATTGCGTCAGGCTAATCACGGCGGCTTTACTGGCGCAGTAAACGCTCACCAAGGCCTCGCCCCGCCTTCCTGCCTGGGAGGCCATATTGATAATTTTGCCGCCCCGCCCCTGCTCAACCATCCATTGAGCAACCGCCTGTAGCGTAAAGAAAAGCCCCTTGGTATTCACCGCAAACTGCTTATCAAAACTCTCCTCGGTCACTTCAAGCACCGGTGCCAAATCAAAAACTGCGGCGTTATTGACCAAAATATCGATACCGCCAAAATGCGCCACGACCTTTTCCACCATGGCATCAATAGAGGCGCGCTGGCAGACATTAAGCACGACCCCTAGCGTCTCCTGCCCACGGGCCTGCTGGTGCAACACGGCAAGGGCTTCCTCAATGGCCGCGGCATCAATATCCGCCACCACCACCTTGGCCCCCTCCTCCAAATAGCGTTGCGCAATTGCCAAGCCGATGCCCCGTGCGCCCCCGGTAATCACCGCTACTTTATCGGTCAGTTTCATTATCGCCCCGTCTTATTTGAGTGTTGTTGAGTGCTAACAGCCGCCTGCTTAGCTAGCAATGCGTACTTGCCACTCATTCACCAGCGCGTTCAGCCCCTGCATGTGCTCCAAAATACGCCATGCGCCTGCGTGTAAAAGCCGTGCTGGCTGTTCGGCATCCACGTGGCTGGCACCGACAAAACCAATGACACACATACCGGCCGCGTGAGCGGCGGTGACACCCGCCACGCTGTCTTCGATGACCAGACAATTACCAGGGAGATAGCCCAGCTGCGTGGCGGCCAGCAGATAAAGCGCGGGGTCTGGCTTGGGGTTGGCTACCTGGTCCGCCGTAAAAATAGGCGTGTCCTTGCCAAAGGCATCGGCCAGCTGAGTGCACGCAAGTGACGCTACAACCCGCTGACGGCGGCTGTTGGATACCACCGCCTTGGCCAAGGGAATTGCCAACACGGCATCGTGCGCGCCCGCGACAGGGGTAAGCTCACGCGCCAAGCGCGCCTCAATAGTCGAGTCCACCTGCTCAGTGGCGTTATCAGGCAGCGTATACACGCTGTGCTGCTCCAGATGCTTAAGAATATCGCCGGTGGTCATTCCCAACGCCTGGCCAAGCCGCTCGGCAATGTTCAAATCGGGTAGCCACCTACCGAGATACTCCTCCAGCACACCTTCCGCCAGTGCTTCGCTATCGACCAACACGCCATCGCAATCAAATATAACCGCCTTCATGCCAGCGCCTCAGCGTCACCTGATGTGCGGTTATCGTGTCGCGTAAGCCCGGCCAGCGGATGCTGAGCAAGACTGGGCAACGCGCGGCCATCGGCCGCAAACAAGTGTGCTCGCTCAGGAGCGAAGCCAAAGCGTATGGTCTCGTGAACGCGATAGGCCACATCCCCATCCGTCATCAGCGTTACCAACAGGTCACCCATACGTACATACAGCGAGGTTTGCCCACCCAAGCGCTCAAGCACTTCAATTTGGCCACTGAGCGCACCCGCCTCATCAAGCACCAGGTGCTCGGGGCGAATGCCCAGCTCAAGGGCTGGCTGGCTTTCGATAGGTGTGTTTTCAGAAGACGCGTTTTCAAGTGCTTGGGCGTTGACGGGCACCGTGCACTCGCCACCACCAGGCAAGCGAACCTGAACACCTTCCGGCGAGGTACTGATTAATTCAACATCAAAGAAATTCATTTTTGGAGAGCCAATAAATCCGGCCACAAAGCGGTTTGCCGGGTGATGGTAGAGCGCCATGGGTGAACCGACCTGCTCAACCACGCCGTCATGCAGCACGACAATTTTATCGGCCATGGTCATGGCTTCAATCTGGTCGTGGGTCACGTAAATCATGGTGGCGTTGAGTTTTTCGTGCAGGCGGGCAAGCTCAATACGCATCTGTACGCGCAGCGCGGCATCCAGGTTGGAAAGCGGCTCATCAAACAGGAAAATACTCGGGTTGCGCACGATAGCTCGACCAATCGCCACGCGCTGGCGCTGACCGCCGGAAAGCGCCTTGGGCTTGCGGTCAAGCAGCGGCTCAAGCTGAAGTATTTTAGCGGTTTCCAGCACCTTGGCGCGGCGCTCCTCTTTGGGCACACCGGCCAGGCGCATGCTAAAGCCCATATTGCCTTCTACCGTCATGTGCGGGTACAGGGCATAGCTTTGAAACACCATCGCCAGGCCACGGTCGGCAGGCCCCACATCGTTCATTCGCTGTCCATCAATCACGATGTCGCCATCGGTGGCGCTTTCAAGCCCCGCGATAATGCGCATCAGCGTTGATTTGCCGCAGCCGGAAGGCCCCACAAACACCACAAACTCGCGGTCGTTGACTTCAAGGTTGATCCCTTTGATGACCGCGGTGTCGCCAAAGCGCTTGGTAATATTGTTAAGTTGTAAGGTTGCCATGCAAAACTCCTTTACTTGACGGCGCCAAAGGTCAGGCCACGCACCATTTGTTTTTGGGTCATCCAGCCAAGAATGAGGATAGGGGCGATGGCCATGGTAGAAGCCGCCGAGAGCTTGGCCCAGAACAGCCCTTCAGGACTTGAGAACGAGGCGATATAAGCGGTTAACGGTGCTGCCTTGGAAGAGGTGAGATTGAGGCTCCAGAACGCTTCGTTCCAGCTCAAGATAACCGAGAGCAAACCGGTAGAGGCAATGCCTGGCAGAGTGAGCGGCAAGAGCAAGAAGAACACTTCTTGTAGCGTCGAGGCACCGTCCATTCGCCCGGCTTCAAGGATGTCCTTGGGCATGTCCTTAAAGAAGGTGTAAAGCATCCACACCACAATCGGCAGGTTCATTAGCGTGTAGATAATGATCAGCCCCGTGCGGGTATCCAGCAGCCCTACATCTCGGAAAATAAGATAGATCGGCACCAACACGCCAACAGGCGGCAGCATCTTGGTAGAGAGCATCCAGAGCAACGTGCCCTTGGTGCGTTTAGTGGGCAGAAAGGCCATGGCATAGGCCGAAGGAATAGCAATTAACAGCGCCAGAAACGTCGAGCCAAAGGCGACGGCGACACTGTTGAGCGCAAAGCGCGCGTAGCCTGAGCGCGCCTGCACGGCTTCATAGCTTTCAAGCGTGGGCGTAAAGATAAAGCTTGGGTCGGCAATTGCGGCCGATTCGGTTTTAAACCCGGTGAGTATCATCCATAAAATCGGGAAGAAAATCACCAGCGCTACCGACCAACCCACCAACGTAATCACGAGCGTTTTCATGCCGGCTGACCCGCGGGCGGTACCCACCCCCGACACGTTTTGCGCTGGCGTAGTAGAACGTAATAATGACATTTATATTCTCCAAGTGCCCAAAGCGCTAATCTTCAAGGTTTTTCGCAACCATCCGCACCAGGAAAATCGCCACGATGTTGGCAAGAATAATCGCGATGACCCCGCCTGCTGAGGCAACCCCCACATCAAAATCAAGCAGCGCCCGCATGTAGATCAGATAGGCCAAATTGGTGGTCGCAAGCCCAGGCCCGCCCGAGGTAGTCACAAAAATTTCAGCAAAAATGGTCAGCAGGAAGATCATTTCAATCATGATCACCACGCTGATGGCTCGCTTAAGATGCGGGAGCGTTATAAAGAAGAAGATCGCGATAGGCCCCGCACCATCCATCCGTGCGGCTTCCACCTGGTCTTCATCCAAGGACTGCATGGCGGTGAGCAGAATCAACAGCGCAAAGGGTAGCCACTGCCACGCCACAATAATCACGATGGAGGTTAACGGGAGCGTTGAAAACCAATCAACGGCAGGCAAGCCAAGCGAGTTTGCCAACCACGCCAACACCCCGTTGGAGGGGTGCATCATCATGTTTTTCCACACCAGCGCACTCACGGTGGGCATCACAAAAAAGGGTGAAATTGCCAGCACTCGGGCAATACCGCGCCCGGCAAAGTCTTGTTGAAAAAGAACGGCCAGCAGCGTGCCGCCCACTACGGTAATCGCCAATACCCAGCCTACCAGCAGCAAGGTATTGCCCATTGCCTTCCAAAGTGCGGGGTCGGTTAGCAAATACTCGTAGTTTTCAACCCCGGCAAAGCCACTCATGCCTGGCATTAGCAGGTTGTAGTACTGGAAGGAGAACCATATCGTCATGCCTAACGGTATGATCATCCATAACAACAGCAGCGTCACAGCGGGGGCTTGAAGCGATAACGTTCTTAGCCCGCCAACCGTACGGCCAGAAGCACGTGTTTTAGTCATGGGAATACCTGCGCGAAAAAACCAACGAGAAACCGTTACAACACGCCTACCCGCGTAACGGGTAGGCGCTTTTACTTATTAGTCGTTGTAACCCGCTCGCTGCATAGTGCGCTCAGTGGCGCGCTGAGCGCTGTTTAGCGCTTGCTCTACCGTGGTGTCACCGGTTAACGCAGCGGCAATGCTCTGCCCTACCTGGGTGCCAATCGCTTGGAATTCAGGAATATTGACAATTTGCACGCCGGTATAAGGGTTCGGCTCTAGCGTGGAGTCGGTCGGGTCGGCATTTTGAATCGCGCTCAGCACAAAATCAGCGAAAGGCGCCGCTTCCGTGTAATGCTCATTGGCGTAGGTGGATTCGCGAGTGCCCGGCGGTACGTTGGTCCAACCCTGGGTTTCGCCAACCAGCTCAATGTACTCTTGTGATGTCGCCCAAGTGATAAACTGCTTAGCAGCATCTTTATGCTCGGAGGAGGCCGGAATCGCCAGTGCCCAGGTCCATAACCAGTGCGAGCCTTTTGGCGTTTGTGCCACGGGCGCTGGGGCAAAACCAAGGTTGTCGGCTACGCTGGACTCGTCGCCATCATAAAGCGTTCCCGCGGCGGAGGTAGCATCCACCCACATCGCACAGTTTCCCCGTGAGAATAGCGCCAGGTTTTCATTAAAGCCGTTGGAGCTGGCGCCGGGCGGGCCATAGTTACCTAGCAGGTCCACATAGAACTCGATAGCATTCACCCAGGGTTCAGAATTGATTTCGGGGTTCCACCCTTCATCAAACCAGCGGCCACCGTAGGTGTTGACCAGCGTGGTGACGAAGGCCATGTTTTCACCCCAACCGGGTTTGCCCCGTAGGCAGATACCCGCCACTCCTTCCTGCGCGCCATGGAGCTGCTCGGCCCAATCACGTACCTCGCTCCAGGTCGGCTGTTCGGACATTTCAATCCCAGCCTCCTCGAAGAGGTCTTTGCGGTAGTACATCATCGAGCTTTCCGCATAAAACGGCAGCGCGTATGGCGTGCCATCAAGGCTTAGCCCGTCGCGTACGGAGGTCAACAAGTCGTCTACGGCGTACTCATCAGGCAGGTCATTCAAGGGCTCAAGCCACTCGCGCTCCGCCCAGATAGGTGCTTCATAAGCGCCAATCGTCATAACATCAAACTGGCCACCACCCGTGGCAATATCGGTGGTCATGCGCTGACGAAGAACGTTCTCCTCCAACACGACCCAGTCCAGCTTGATATCGGGATGCGTCTCTTCAAACGCATCGGTCAAGCTCTGCATGATCACCATATCGTTATTATTAACGGTGGCGACCGTGATTTCAGTTTGTGCCTGAGCATGGCCTGCCACAGCAATGGCCGCTGCTAAGGTGGTGACGGGCAAGTGACGCGCGAGTCGCATATAACTCTCCTTTGGCTAATGTTGGCATTATTATCGCCTGATCATTTTGATCATGTTTCGAACAAATGATCGTACGTAGGACAAAAAAAATCAAAGCCCTACGGCTTAGACTTTATGGTTACGCCTCTTTTTAACGCGCTACGCTTGGCGGGAAGGTAGCCGCTCAACAATGCGCCGTGCCGCCACTTCGTCGGTGATTAACCCTTTTAACCAGCCGCCTTTTAGCGCCGCATGAATGCCTAACGCTTTATCGTAGCCACCGGCTATCGCGACCATAAGATGCTTTCCAAAATGCTCAAGCGGCAAGCTTGTCACGCGCCGAGTAATGGAGCAGTCAATGACTTCGCCTTGGCTATTTAACGGCCAGCCGAGCAGCTCCCCCACGGCTTCCAAGCCCAACAACTCATCAAGCTCGCGCTCACTAATAAAGTGGTCCTGGAACAACGTCGCCTGGCGGTCGATGCGCCCTACCCCAATAAACGCGGCTTCCGACGTCCGAGCCACATTGGCGATAGCTTGAAACAGGCGCTGGGAAAGCATTGCGTTTTTCTCGTCAATCGATTCGGCCACCACCGGCGCTGGCAGTAAGAACCGCTCACCGCCGGTTTTGTCAGCCAATAACATCACCGCGTCGTAGCGGTTGGCCGAGCCATCCCGGGCGACATTCCCCACCAGCGACACAAACCGGTGCTGGGGCCGCTCCGTTCGATCAAGCGCTTCTACCGCTGCCCGCACAGAGCGTCCACTACCTAGTGATAGCGTCAACGGCTCGCTACGCTCAACCAACTTGCCGATGCGCTCTGCCCCGGCAACACCCAGGTAGTGCGTGGCATTTTCCGAAGATGCCGTCTCAGCGGGCACTACATCGCAAAAGGTCAGCCCAAAATGTTCACGCAGCGTGTGACCAAGCGTCATGCAGCTCGAAATAGGATGGTCAATATGCACCTTCACCAACCCTTCCTGGCGCGCAAACGCCAACAGACGCTGTACGCCTGGCCGGGAAACACCCAACTGGCTTGCGATTTCATCCTGCGTTAGGCCGCCCACATACGACATCCAGGCGGCTCTGGCCGCTTGGTCCAACTTCACCTCAAATTTATCCATCGGTTGGCGTCCTGCCTTTCATTGATAACGTGACAATAACCATATTCACAAACGCGTCATCATACAAAGCTAATCATGCGACCAGAAGCCGTCTGTTCGCTACTATTGTTCACTACTGTTGTTCACTACTATGTCACCAGGTATGTCACCAGGCTGTGTTTTAAGTGCCATTTTTTTAAAGTCACGTTTTAACAGGAGCATGGCATGTATAAGCTTGCGTTTTTTGTGCCCATTGACGATGCCGAAAGCGTTAAAGAAGCCGTTTTCGAGACGGGCGCCGGGCGAATCGGCAACTATGAAGCCTGCTGCTTTCAAACCCGTGGCACCGGTCAGTTTCGCCCGCTTTCGGGTGCTGACCCGCATATCGGCGCAGTCGGAACACTTGAGTACGTTGAAGAGGTCAAGGTGGAACTCGTTTGCCAAGACACCTGCATCCACGCGGCTATCGCCGCGCTTAAGCTTGCCCACCCTTATGAAGAAGTCGCTTATGATGTTTGGCAGCTTGCCGAGCTTTAACGCTTGCTCAATCAGGCGCTACCAAAGTAACGTTCACGATCCTCAGATGTGATCGTGCCCGTATGTAGCGGAAAGTGATGGTGGAGCCGGTCCCGGTAGAAATGATGCAGCGTTCGCTCAATGGTTGGAAAGGCAATCTCATCCCAAGGGATTTCATGCTCATCAAACAAGGCGACCTCAAGGCTTTCAACGCCAGCGCTAAAGCCACCGACAAGCTCTGCGCGAAAAATCATATACACCTGATTAATATGCGGTAAATCAATCAGGGTATAAAGGTCGCCCAGGAGCACCTCGGCATGCGCTTCCTCACGGGTTTCGCGGGCGGCAGCCTGTTGCGTCGTTTCCGCGTTTTCCATATACCCGGCAGGCAGCGTCCAGTAGCCTTTACGAGGTGAAATGGCACGTTTGCATAACAAGACCTTGGAGCCACTGACGGGCAGCGTTCCAGCGACAATGCGCGGGTTCTGGTAGTGAATAGTACCGCAGGCATCGCATAGGTAGCGCGGCCGGTCGTCACCTTCGGGGACCGCGAAACGTACGTTATCGCCGCACTGGCTGCAAAAATTCATGGCATATTCCTACGGCTAAATGGCACACGTTATCGATGCTTGACGCACATAACCACTGCTGGGTAAAAAGGGACAAAGTGACGGGATACCCCATGTTAGAGAATCTACGCAAACGACTGCAACAGCTCAACCCTCAAAGGCTGGACCAATTTCAGATGCGCGAAGCCGCTGTGCTAATTCCTGTGGTTGATCGCGCATCGCCTACCTTGCTGTTTACACGCAGGGCAAGCCACTTAGCTACCCATAGCGGTCAGGTTGCGTTTCCCGGGGGCAAACGCGAGCCGGAAGATACGGATCTTTACGCCACAGCGCTGCGCGAAGCTCAGGAAGAGATCGCTCTTGACCCAGCGGTGGTCGAGCCGCTAGGCCGACTTTCAGATGTGATTTCGCTGCATGGCCTGCGGGTAACTCCGTGGGTGGGCATTATTCCACCGGACTTGCCTTTGGTCGCAGACCTCGGTGAATTAGACGCTATCTTTGAAGTCCCTCTTAGCCACTTTTTAGAGGACCAGCGTACCCATACAGATGTCATTCCTGTCGATGGCGTGCCTCATTACGTGCCTAGCTACCACGTGGATGGCCATGTGATTTGGGGGCTTTCAGCGATGATGCTTGTCGAGTTGTTAGCCGAAGGATTTGGCATGCCCATCGACTTATATCAACAACCCCCAGGTATACTACGGCACTATCCCGAACGTACCAGCCGACTGCCCGCTGACCGCCACCCGGCGATGTCCAAGAGTATACGCAAATGATGCTTTCAAACTTCACCACGTCGCCCGTGTTAACGCCCGCTGTACAAGTAGCGATTGTTGATGCGCTGGTGGAGCAAGGCTGGTATGTGGGGCGCGCGGCGATCAATCTTGATCTTTGCCACGCCTTACACCGTGAGCTTTCGCACATGGCCGAGCATGATGCGCTTGAAGAAGCCGGGATTGGCCGAGGTCAGCAGCATCATTTGCGCAAGGATATTCGCGGTGATGCCATCCACTGGCTGGACCGTCAAAGTGAAGCCCAACGCCACTATCTTGATGCAATGGGCGAGCTACAACAGTCGCTTAACCAGGCGCTGTTTTTAGGCCTTTTTGAGTATGAAGCGCATTTTGCCCACTATCCGGCGGGCGCTTTTTACCAGCGCCATTTGGACAGCTTTCGCGGCCGCGCCAACCGGGTAATTTCTACCGTCGGCTATTTAAATCCTCAATGGCCAAGCGATGGCGGCGGCGAAATGGTGATCTATCATCCTGATGATGCCAGCAAGGAAGTTGCCCGTGTTGTACCGGAAGCCGGAACGTTTGCCTGCTTTTTGTCAGAAACCGTTCCTCACGAGGTGCTTCCCACCCACCAACCACGCGCCAGCATTGCTGGCTGGTTTCGGCGTAATACTTCGCTAGGCGGCGTACTGGACCCTGCCCGCTAGGCTTTGTACGAAAACTGCTACTTAACCACTATCAAAGCGGCATACATACCCCAGAGAAGTCTTCTCGAAAGAGGCAGGCTTCCATGCCACTCTGACACAGCTGCAGTTAACTAACACCACGAACTTGCCATTGATTGTAAAGCCTTGCCAATCGTCCTTAAAAATCCGATATTTAAAAATATATTAATAATACTATTGAAAAACAGAGTACAACGACTACATTGATATTGTGTCAGATACGGAGCTTCACACAACCGTAACAAGGCTTTTTAATTGCAAACAACGCTTAAAGCATACTTTGCAACTGATCATCAAGCCTTTGACACCTAATGTATATTCTGCATTTTAAGGAAAGGCAGCGATTCAAGCATCACTGCCTGGTTCATAAACTGGATCGTTCTGAATCGTTAGCTTCCACTATTTGATTTAGACATCAACGTAAGATACTGAGCCTTATCAAGGAGCAAGAGGAATGAAAATGATCAAATCAGCCGTCATTGGTACACTAATGGTTCCTGCTTTCATGCTAGCAGCAGGTAATGTAAGCGCCGAAGAAACAACATCAACGACCGTTGAAGTTGAAGCAACCTACCTGACCAGTGTGCCAGAAAACGTTTTCTACTCAGACTCCCTTAAGGGCCATCATGTTAAAAGCACTGTCGAAGATGACGAGAACATCGGCACTATCCACGACCTGATTATTGATGAGAGTGGTCAAGTGACCGCTGTGATCATCGGTGTTGGCGGCTTCCTTGGCATGGGTGAAAAAGATGTCGCCATCGAGTGGGATTCACTCGAACTGATCTGGGATGCGGAAGGTAACAAATATGATGTCCGCGTTAACGCTTCAAAAGAAGCGCTTGAAGAAGCCGCTGAATTTGAGCGCGACGAAGTAGACGCGTAAAGCAGCCTTCGTACACTAGTTCTAAAAGCCTTAGCTTCTGCTAAGGCTTTTTATTTTATCTAGCGTTTAAAATATAGTGTATATTTGAGCGCTATAACGCAGTCAAACATGCACACCAAGCGCTTAGTATAAAATCAACAACATCAAATATTTTTACTTTTCAGACACCTTATAAAGCTCACTCTCTTCACCTTTCCGCTATATCAGCCTACACACTAAACGGCATGCACTAGCGTTTTATTGTTTTATAATTGCGCCCTACCACCCATTATAAAATTTTGGCTATTAAAAATAGCGCTACGTTATTAAACGTAGCGCTAATCAATAAAGTGCTAGCCTTTTAGCTGGGCCGTCATGCTGATTTCAGCATTGAGCACTTTTGATACGGGACAATTTTCCTTGGCCTTTTGGGCGGCCTCTTTGAAGCTCTCTTCATCGGCACCACTTACTTCAGCGGTGACATCCAGATGAATGTTAGAAATGCTAAAGCCTGCTGAATCCTGCTTAAGCTTAACGCTGGCAGTGGTATCAATAGCATCAGCGGTATAACCAGCCTCACCTAAAACTTTGGAAAGCGCCATTGAAAAGCAGCTGGCATGCGCAGCGCCAATCAGCTCTTCCGGATTGGTGCCCTTTTCGTCTTCAAAACGCTGTTTGAAGGAGTAATTAGCACTGAGAACGCCACTTTCGGTTGAAACGGTGCCTTTTCCATCCTTCAGTCCACCTTCCCAACGTGCGCTAGCTTTACGATCCATGAAAAACTCCTTATCAGTGATAGCTAAAGACCTGATTGATCAGTGGATACTGATATGATCAAAAAAGGTTGAATGGTCACTCGCATAGAGCAACTGACCACCCCGTTCAGCGTAGCTGATTTTTAGCACCGTGCCGAACTCAGATGATGAGTGCTTCCCAGGCCGCGCTAGTACTACTGTGTCATAAATAGACATGTTATCAATACGTATTGTGTCATCTGTATAGCGATTTCGCATTATGGTAAACGACGCACTTCACGACCGCTTCGAGACGTATCTTGATGAGCTAGCGCCTCGCCTGGGCCATGCTGATCGGGTGCAGGGTTTTCAGGATTACTGTCGTGGCTTGATGCTGCCGCTGGAACGCAAGAGTATCGAGCCCATCGCCGCCAGTGCCGATCCGGATAACGTTCAGGCCTGTCATCAGTCGCTGCATCACCTGGTGGCTCGCTCCGGATGGTCTGGCCGAGGGATGCTCAGTGGGGTGGCGCAGCAGGTGCTACCCTACTTGCTACCCCCGATACGACGCCTTTTTGGATTATCGATGACACAGGTATTCGCAAGAAAGGGCGACACTCGGTGGGCGTTAGTCGCCAGTACTGCAGTGAGATTGGTAAACAGGACAATTGTCAGGTCGCCGTTAGCCTATCGGTGGCGACCGAACAGGCCAGCCTGCCGGTCGCATGGCGGCTTTATTTGTCCACATCATGGACAAACGATCCGGCGCGCTGTCGCCGTGCTGGCGTGCCAGAAGAGATCGACTTTGCCACCAAACCGGAGATCGCCCTCCAGCAGGTGCGCGAGACACTGGAGGCCGGTATCACGCCCGGTATCGTGCTAGCAGATGCGGCTTACGGCAAAGTGACGCCTTGGCGAGAATAGCTTGCGGAATGGGGCTTGAGTTATTGCGTTGACGTGCCGGAGGGTATCAGTGTCTGGCCGCCTGGCAGTGAGCCTCTGCCTCCGAAGTGGTCCGGCCAGGGGCGACCGCCGACACTGTTCTGGTTGAATATCCCGGACACCTCAAGAAGAGATAAACTCTTCACCAACAGAGGTGCCAACCATGAGTCAGAAACGCAGTTACAAGCAGTACTCTCCAGAATTTAAAGAGGAAGCCATTGCTCTTGTCACCGAGCAAGCTTACTCCGTCCCTGAGGCGGCGAAATCGCTGGGTATTGCCACCAACCTGCTCTATCGCTGGAAAGACAAGCACGAGCAGTCGGTCAGTGAGTCGAAACCAACAGAAACGGAGCTGGAGGAATTGAAACGCCTTCGCCAGGAAGTCAAAACCTTGCGCATGGAGAAAGAAATTTTAAAAAAGGCGTCGGCTTTCTTCGCGTGGAAAGCCCGCCCAGCCAGGGTAATCAGTGCAGAAGAGCTCAAACTGTACCGGCGCACCAGGCTGCTGTTTGAAGCCAGTAAAAACAATCCTGGCAGTCGCGAACTGGCCAAACGGTTGAAGGAGGAAGGTTTCTCGGTGACTCGGTATCGGGTCGGCCTGGTCATGGAAAAACAGGGGCTGCGAGTGATACAGAGAGTGGCATACAAGATCACGACCAAGCGTAAACACAGCGATCGAGTCGCGGACAACCTGCTGAACCAACAGTTTAATCCACTCGGCAAAAATCAGGTTTGGGCTGGGGATATAACCTATCTGAAAACAGGTGAAGGCTGGATGTATCTGGCCATTGTGATGGATTTGTACTCACGCCGGATTGTTGGTTGAGCCATTGATAAGCGGATGACGACGAGTGTGATCTGCCGAGCCATGATCAAGGCTTGCAATCTCAGGCAACCACCGAAAGGTTTGGTCTTCCACAGCGACCGCGGGTCCCAGTACACCAGCAAAGCGTTTGCGAAGCTATTGAAGGGTTATGGCATACGAGCCTCAATGGGCGATGTAGGTGCTTGCTGGGGTAACGCGGTTGTTGAGCGATTTTTCGGCAGCGTGAAACACGATTGGCTACTTAAAGTACACCCGCCAACACGGGCTCACATGAAGCGAGATGTTGAGGCCTACATGAAGTATTACAACCTGGAGCGACTGCATTCATCGAAAGGTGATCAGGCTCCAGCGGAGTATGAGAAATTAGCAAATTAATGTGTCCGGTTTTATTGACCAGAACAAAGCAGCGTGGTCGCGTCGGGAACACTCTCGATGGCAAGGTCGATACCGATGAAGTCACGCATGGCCTGACTGTCATGGATGGCATCTTCAAGCGCTTCATCGGCCAGTCCGTACCATTGCTGAAGGAAATAGACCCGCAACATCCGTTCCAGACCAATCGGTGGCCGACCGCGCTTGCCCCCGCCGATTTAAGGAAGCAAGACGGCGACAACGCCTTGATTAGGCGTTGCCATGGCATTAGGGCATCCATCTGTGCCGGGAACCGTTCCCGGCGAGTGATCTTCTTCTTGTTCTGGTGCTCAGCCTGAGCAAACGAGATCTGCTTCATCGGAAACTCTGTCGGACAGTGGAAATTTCTATTTTACCCTGCCGGTGGCACTTAGGCAGCAACGGCCGTATTTATGCAGCGGTTCCCTATGTGCTTACTGCTAATAGGCTGGACTTTGCTTTGGGCGGCGATGGCTGGTTTATCATTGCCGTATTAGGGGCAACCTTTTGCTACGGCATGGCGGGCAATTACTCTAAAACACGCCTGGGCCATTTGCCGCCTCGGGTACTTGCGGCAGGCAGCTGCGCAATGTCAGCCCTGGTGCTTCTTATCCCCGGCATTTTACTTTGGCCCAGCGAGCCGATTAGCCCACTTGCCTGGGGCAATGCCATAGCACTTGCTGTATTCAGCACTACGCTGGCTTTTTTACTCTATTTTGGTTTGTTAGCCAGCGCAGGTGCCACGGCCGCCTCAACCGTTACATTCCTGGTACCCGTTAGCGCCCTGTTGTGGGGCTATTTACTACTGGGTGAGACGCTTAGCCTTCAGATCGCTATAGGCATGGTAATTACCCTGCTCGGCACGGCTGTGGCCACCCGGCTGCTGCGCCTCAAGCGCCACGCGCCTCAGCCACCAGCGTATCCCCCACATGAATAATGCTTCCTTCACCACGATGCAGCGTCGCGTTCTGTCCAAAATAAGCGCCTTTTAATTCAGGCTGGGTATTCAGGCCTATTAACGTTTTAAGCGGCTCGGCAGGCTCAAGTATCTGGGCCGTTTGCTGGTCTACCGTGGTAATTTTGCAGCGTTTACACGGTTTTCGCAGAATAAGTTCAAATGCTCCATTACTAGCCTGTAGCGCTTGCCAACCATCTTCAGCCCATGGCTTGTCGGTTTCGACCACAATATTGGGCCGAAAACGGTTCATGGGAATAGCCTGACAACCACTCTCCTCAAGGGCACGGTTGAGCGCATTGAGAGAGCCGGTTGAAGCAATCAGAAAGGGGTAACCATCCGCAAAAAGCGTGTCGGCGTCATCCCCGTTTAAAAACTCCGTTTCTATCGGACGTTTAAACTGCGTGTCGAAACGGACCAGGCTCAGGCCACTGCCCTGTTCACCTAAAGCAGCTTCCAGCCAGCTTGAAACGTCGCTGCTTTCAGGCCACGCCTTACAGTGATCATTCCAGACCTGAACAATACGCAGGTTGCCGCTCGGTTCTGCAAGCGGTATCGAAAGTGGCTCAACATGGGGGTGTGAAAGTACCAAGGCATCGGTGGTTAAGGCTACTTCTACCGTGGCTAGCGCAGGCCGCTGGCGTTGAGTCACAAAGCGCTGCTGTGTATCAACCAGCATCCAGCGGCGGTCCCACGCAAGGCCGGTGGGCAGCAGTTCACTGTGGGTAAGACTGATACCCTTTAAGGATTTGACCGGATAAATATTGAGCTCGGAGATATGCACGGTAGCCTCGATACAAACGAAAATGGTTACTCTAACCAGCCAGCGCGCTTATCACCAGTGCGGCTTCTCTTGGTAATAGCCCGATGAAAACCGGCTATAGCGTGGCGCCTGTTTCGATGCGATAGCCCAAGTCGACCGTATGATCAGCCACCGCTTCGCCCTGAATCCTGGCCAGCAGTGCTTGCGCGGCAGCCTCGCCAATGGCTTGGCGTGGCGTGATGACACTCGCAAGCTTTGGCGTCATTGCCTGCCCCACGTCGTGACCGTGGAAACCCGCAATCGCCATCTGCCCAGGCACGTTAATACCACGGCGCTGACACTCAAAATACGCCCCAACGGCCACGTCATCGTTGGTGCAGAAGATGCCATCCGTATGAGGGTAGTCGTTTAAAATTTGCTCTAGAAGCGCTGCCCCCACGCTGTAAGAGGAGCGTTGGCTGCTATGCAGCGTTACCGGTGTTAGACCGTGCTGCTCCATCGCCTGCCGGTAGCCCTGCTCACGTTGCAGAGTGCGCTCATCCAGCCTCACAGCCAGATAAATAATCTGCTGCCGACCATGGCGAATCATTTCACTCACCATATCAAACGCCGCGGCGACGTTGTCGTAGCCTACCGCCTGCTGTAACGGCTTATGATGAGTGTCCATGATTTCCACCACAGGAATACCAGCGGTTTCCAGCATTCGCAACGTGCGGGGAGTGTGATGATGGTCCGAAAGAATCACCCCATCCACGTTGTAAGAAAGCACCGATGCCAAGCTTCGCTCTTCAACGGCCGGGCTATACCCATAGTGAGACAGCATAAGATGATAACCGGCAGGCTCGGTTCGTTTCTCAATTCCCACGATGACATCAGCAAAGACCTGGTTCGTCAGCGAAGGAACCAGTACGCCAATAGAGTGGCTGGTAGCACGCGAAAGTAGATCCGGCGCTCGGTTGGGAATATAGCCGACCTGCTCGGCCACGCTAAGAATACGCTCGCGCAAGCCTTCTGAAACAGTTTCCGGGTCTCTTAGGCAACGACTCACCGTCATTTTGGTTGCCCCGACCTGGTCAGCAATAGTTTGTAGCGTTGGGCGTTTTTTCTTCAAACGGGATACTGCCTCTATAACAACGATTAGCTGGATGGCGAAGGTAGCCGCACATTGAGTGTGCCAGTAAATCGGCTCACAATCTCCTCTGGTGAGAGCGCAATGGACAGGCTAACGGCCTCATCATCACCCGGCGGTTGTAAATCGGCAAGCTGGCTGGCCAGCATGTTATCTCCTTTAAAGAAGTGCCCTTCTCTGGTGGCCAGGCGCTCACGCAATAGCTCAGCGCTCCCTTCCAGGTACAGAATTTGCAACGCTGAATCGCCCTTGCGCAAACAATCCCGATAACGCCGCTTTAATCCCGAACACGCAATCACCGCCGTTTCATTCCGGGCCTGGTAGTGAGCAAACAGTGACGACAGCTTCTCAAGCCACTCCTGACGATCATCATCATTAAGCGGCGTTCCACCCGCCATTTTGGCTACGTTAGCAGGCGGGTGATAATCATCACCGTCAATAAACGTAGCATTCATGGCGGCTGCCAACTGCTGGCCAATGTGGGATTTTCCGCAGCCGGAGGCACCCATCACCAAAATACGATAAGAAGTAGGGTTCATTAGATAAATTCTCCGAGCTTAAGGCCTGATTTGCGAGGGCACACAACCATTGTTGTCAGGATGACTGGCAGGGTGTGGATTGAATGGATATCTACAGCCTGAATACCGTGCTGTTACCGGTAACAATTGCTTAAAGATTAAAAGACCCAGCACAAGCGTGTCAAAGCAAAACCGCCCTTTTACAACCAACGTCTAGCGCTAGCAAGCGAACGTATGGCACGCTACATTAACCCATTGCATCAAGTAGGGAGCCGACATGCCCGCGTTAGGCTCTGTCTGAAAAGTGTCTGCGCTCGACAATACGGCGTTAAAAATTGGCTCAAAATACTCATTTACACATGTAAACTCCGTTTTTTCGCCAATTTTTGCCTTGTCTTGTCTTCGCTCGTCGACTTTTCAGACAAACCCTAGGACCTTGTAGGCGAGAGCCGTGCAGTGAGCTGGAACTTGATCATCATTAAAAGATGTCCCTATTACTCGTCCCAAAAAGGAAACTGCTATGTCTATCGAAAAAATTGCTTACCGCGCCCATGCCCACGCGACCGGTGGTCGTGAAGGCAGTGCCAAGTCGTCTGACGGCGCGCTGGACGTCAAACTCAGCACTCCCAAGGAGCTGGGCGGAGCAGGCGGTGAGGGTACCAACCCGGAGCAGCTGTTTGCGGCGGGTTACTCTGCATGCTTTTTAGGCGCTCTAAAACACGTTGCCAGCCAGGAAAAAGTAACGCTTCCCCAGGATACCTCCATTGAAGGCAACGTAGGTATTGGTGCCATTCCTACCGGTTTTGGTATCGAAGTCGAGCTAACAATCAGCCTGCCCGGCATTGATAAGAGCATCGCCCAGGATCTGGTCGACAAAGCCCATGTCGTATGCCCTTACTCCAACGCTACCCGTGGCAATATCGACGTTACCCTAACGCTTGCTTAACGTTTTAGCGTTAACCACCCGTTAATTATTAAGCGCACGCTCCACTGCTCCGCTGGCATGCAGGGCAGTGGTATCGTAAAGCGGCACAGCGGTATGTGCTTGCTCTACCAGTAAGGCAATTTCTGTACAGCCTAGAATGACCGCCTGAGCGCCTTGTTGATGCAGGCTGGCGATCACCTTCAGATAGTGCTCACGGGAGTCATCGTTGATCTTCCCTTGGCATAGCTCATCGAAAATAATGCGATGAACTGCCTCGCGTTGCCCCTCCTCTGGCACCACGACCTCAATGCAAAATGTGTCCCGCAAACGCGCCTTGTAGAAATCCTGTTCCATCGTAAAGCGCGTACCCAACAAGCCAACACGCGTTATACCGTCCTTTCGCAGCTGCTCTGCGGTCGCATCAGCGATGTGTAACAGCGGGATGCTGATAGCGTGCTCAATCGCGGGTGCCACTTTATGCATGGTATTGGTGGCCAGCAGTAAAAAGTCAGCGCCGGCCCGCTCAATATTGTGCGCCGCCTCAGCAAGGATTTTTCCAGCGGTTTCCCAATCGCCCTGCTTTTGCAGCGCCTCAATCTCAGCAAAATCGACACTCACCATGGCAATTTTGGCCGAGTGGAGACCGCCCAGCGCGTGTTTTACGCCCTCGTTCAAGGCGCGATAATAGCTTTGCGTGGACTCCCAGCTCATTCCGCCCAGCACCCCAATGGTTTGCATGATTGTCTCCCTGGTGACTTATCCGTCATTTTATTATACGGCTAATTATTCTCGCCCCTTGTACCTGCGTTTTACTACCCTCATAGAGTACCTATCGCGTTTGAATTGATTATTTTTACCACCGGGCGCTGCCCGCGACACGACACAGCGAGGCCATGATGAGCGATACGTCTTACACCCCACCGCGCGTTTGGAAATGGGAACCGGGCAATGGCGGTAAATTTGCCAACATTAACCGTCCTATCGCAGGGCCTACTCACGATAAAGCGCTGCCCGTTGGTAAACACCCGCTTCAGCTCTACTCATTGGCCACCCCCAATGGCGTTAAAGTGACCATCATGCTTGAGGAGCTATTAGCAAAAGGCATCGAAGCCGCTGAGTATGATGCTTACTTGATCCAAATCGGTGAAGGCGACCAGTTCGGCAGCGGATTTGTAGACGTTAATCCCAACTCCAAAATCCCGGCGTTGATGGACCACAGCACTAACCCGCCTCAGCGCGTTTTTGAGTCAGGCGCTATTCTTCTCTACTTGGCTGAAAAATTCTCCGCCTTCCTACCAACCGACCCAGCCAAGCGTACCGAGTGCCTTTCCTGGTTATTCTGGCAGATGGGCAGCGGCCCGATACTCGGCGGTGGCTTTGGTCACTTCTACGCTTACGCGCCTGAAAAGTACCAGTACCCTATCGACCGTTACACGATGGAAATAAAGCGCCAGCTCGATGTACTTGACCGCCATTTGGCCAATAACCGCTACATGGCCGGTGATGAGTACACCATTGCGGATATGGCGATTTACCCCTGGTATGGCGCCCTGGTGAAAAACCGCGTTTACGAAGCGGCTGAGTTTTTGGAAGCGCACACCTATACACATGTGCTCCGCTGGGCAGAAGAACTTGATACACGCCCCGCCGTACAGCGTGGTCGTATGGTTAACCGCACATTTGGCGAGCCCAGCGAACAGCTGCATGAACGCCACGATGCCAGCGACTTTGAGCATAAAACCCAGGATAAGCTATAGCGTATAAGGGTTAGCCAAGCAGCTAGCCACGGCATAAAAAACGGCCCACGGGCCGTTTTTTATATGCGCTCACAAACTAGTAATAGCAAATCGCTCTCTGCCAGAAAGGGTGGGTGGCACGAACCGAAGCCTCCCAAACCTCTAGAAGCGCACGAGTGGCGTTATTTATCGTCACTTGAGCATGGGTTAAGGACCTCAATCCACCAGGCAGGATGCATAGCATCAAAATCTGTGCGGATATTAGTGGGCAGATAGCTGGCGGAATCCAGCACCACAGGCTGACCATTGATGCGCTGAAATACCACCCAGTGCCAAAAGTGTATGCCCTCCTTTTGATAGGGTTTAATCGCCAGCAGTGCCAGCGCCGGTAGCGCCTGCCACGTGGTAAAAGGTGTTTCCTCAGACGAGGTAGCTACACCCGCTTGGGCCAGCATCTGGCGCACATACTGGGTATCGGACCACAGCGATTCATCGTCTGCGGCAATGCCCATCGCGTTCGCAATGGCCTTCATCTCTGGGTAGGTTTTACCCAGAATAGCCGCTACAGAAGCAATTCCGCAGCCGGTCTGTTCTTCCTGAATAACCGGGTTTAGCATCTTTTGACCTTAATGACATAACAAATTGTAGTAAAAGAGAAAAGCAGAGGCAGCACAAGGTGATTGGCTAGAAATCCAAAGCAACGAATTGGAAACAATGTACCGCTCTGGCGAATCATTAATAAGTAACGACGCAAAGCGCCGATCCCCGTTTTGTGATAAAGTAACGCTCTTGGTATACGCGTTATCAAGTACTTTTCCCTTGTTTCCCCCATTCGAGCATCTTCTTCCGGTGTTTTCTCGATACCTCGCGTTCAATTAGCGGCCCGCCCGCCCCAGGCCTTCTGTTTCACTCACAGATACAGATGCAGCCTTCATCATATTGCGCTCTCGGCACATCCGATCTTTTGCGCATCACTATAGAGCTTGATGGCATCACCATACGGGTTGAGCTGCGCTTTTTTTCGCGCTTCATCGTCGTCGGGCCAACGTTGGCTCAATGTACGATACAGCGACTGAAAACAGGAAATACTATGACGTTTAGAGTTGCCATTCTAGGTGCTGGCCCAAGCGGCCTAGCCCAATTACGTGCTTTTGAAGCAGCCCAGCGCGATGGCGCAGATATCCCTGAGATTGTTTGCTACGAGAAGCAGAGCAACTGGGGCGGCATGTGGAACTACACATGGCGCACCGGTCTGGACGCATACGGCGAGCCAGTTCACGGCAGCATGTACCGCTATCTCTGGTCTAATGGCCCTAAAGAGTGCCTGGAATTCGCGGATTACAGCTTTGAAGAGCATTTTGGCCGCCCGATCGCCTCCTACCCCCCGCGCGCGGTGCTACGCGACTACATCATGGGGCGCGTCGCCAAGAGCAATATGCGCCAGCACATCCGTTTCAATACAGCGGTACATTGGGTTGAATATGACGAAGATACCGGCAAGTTCTCGGTTACCGTTCGGGATCTAAAACAGGACGCGCTGAGTACTGAAGCATTCGATCATGTGATTGTCGCCACAGGCCACTTTTCGACCCCCAATGCACCTTACTTTGAAGGCCTGGAACAGTTTCCCGGCCGTGTGTTGCACGCCCATGATTTCCGTGACGCCTGCGAGTTTCAGGGCAAGGATTTGCTGCTGATTGGCAGCAGCTACTCTGCAGAAGATATCGGCACTCAGTGCCACAAGTACGGTGCCAAATCAGTGACTTTCAGCTATCGCTCCAAGCCCATGGGGTTTGATTGGCCAGCATCGTTTGCCGAGGTGCCGCTGCTTACTGGCGTAGAAGGCAAGACAGCTCACTTCAAGGATGGCACCCGTAAAACGGTCGATGCAATTATCCTGTGCACGGGGTATCAGCATCACTTTCCGTTCCTACCCAACGAGCTGTCGTTGAACACACACAACCGGCTCTACCCGGAAGGTCTGTACAAGGGGATCGCTTCCCTGGCCAATCCGAAGTTGTTCTTCCTTGGCATGCAGGACCAGTACTACACCTTCAACATGTTTGATGCGCAAGCCTGGTATGCCCGAGACCTTATACTTAACCGCATCAAGCTGCCCACCAACGATGCCATGTTGGCCGATACACAGAAATGGGTGGCACGTGAGGAGCAGGTTGCTAATCCTTTTGAGGCCATTGATTTTCAAGCGGCCTATATCCTCAATTTGCTTGAGCCTACCGACTACCCACCTTTTGATGTCACTGGCGTTGCCGATATCTTCAAGGAGTGGGAGCACCATAAGGAAGCGGACATCCTTGGTTACCGTAACAAGAGCTACCGCTCTACGCTGACGGGTACCTTGGCACCTGCGCACCATACGCCATGGATGAGTGCTATGGACGATTCGTTAGAAGCCTTCCTGCAGGAAGAGCAAGTCCCATCAACCGACCCTGCTTAAGTGGGGCCAACCTGGGGCGGATATGTTCGCGCCTCACCTCACCTAGCATACAGCGGCGCGAAAGTCAACCTATACTGTTGGAGTGTAAAAGCGTAAGGTAGCTCTTCGGTTCGACCTTGCCACCGCTTTATTGCGTTCGCTATTACGCATCATGGCAAGCGTTGACCTGGCCCCCCTATCTAGGGCTTAAGGTGTTTTCAGCACCTGACGCTTGCACGGCCAGACTGCCAATCGCAGTCTTATCTCGCTACAGACATACCTAGAAAGATGTTCTGTTTTTTTGCTCACGTCCTGTGGCGACCTTTCCGACAACGGAACGCTGGTTGCTATTTAGGATGCTGGGCTGCAAAACCTATGGGTATTCCATGTACAACGAAAACTTCTATCAATTCTCGACCCTGACGGTCCTCGCTTTACTGGTGTTCTTTTACGGCGGCACTTATCTGCTGACCCTACTGATCAAGGAGAAAAAGGAAAATACCGACGCCTTCATGGTGTCTAACCATCAGATCGGCTTTGGCCTTGGCGCCGCCAGCATGACCGCCACCTGGATCTGGGCTGCCTCCTTTTACGCCGCTGCGACCTCGGGTTATACCTATGGCATCTCAGGGCCCCTGCATTACGGGTTGTGGGGCGCGTTGATGATCCTGTTCATCTACCCCTTTGGCCGTCGCTTTCGCAAGCTGGCACCCAATGCGCACACTCTGGGTGAACTGATCCACGCCCGGCATGGCGCCTCCAGCCAGTTGATCCTTGCCTCCTCCAACATACTCGGCAGTATCATCAGCCTGATGGTCAACTTCACGGCGTCCGGCGCACTGGTCTCAGTGCTCTCACCACTCTCCTTTCAAGCCGGGGTGGTGATCGCAGGCGTTGGGGTGCTGTCTTACACGCTATGGTCGGGGTTCCGCGCTTCGGTCCTTACTGACTTTGCCCAACTGATGGCGATGATGGCCATCGCCATTCTAATCATCCCCGCAGTGATGTTCGCAATCGGCGGGCCGGAAACGCTATCGAACGGCATGAGTCTGCTCACTCCAGAACAGGCAAATCTGTTCTCGGTGGACGCCATCCTCAATCAGGGCGCCCCTTTCTTTGTAGCAGTGCTGGCCTACGCGATTGGTAACCAGACTATCTCCCAACGCCTGTTCGCCGTGCGTGAAGACCACATCAAACCGACCTTTATCACCGCGACCATTGGCTACGGTGCGATTGTTATCGGCTTGGGCATGATTGGCTTGATGGCGCTGATGACCGGCATGGAGCCCATGAATGGCGACATGAACAACCTGATCCCACAGATGGTCTCGATGTACCTCTCGCCGGTATTTATTGGACTGTTCTTTATTCTGGTGATCGGCTCGCTCTCCTCAACCGCTGACTCGGACCTTTCTGCCATGTCGGCGATTGTCATGGCCGATATCTATGGCAAGAACATTGCGAAAAACAAGCCCGACCCGACCAGGATGCTGTTTATTGGCAGGTTGACCATGATTGTGGCGACGCTGATTGGGGTGATTCTCGCCAGCTTCTCCATGGACATTCTTATCATGCTGATTTTCGTTGGCGCGCTCTGGGGTGCAATTGTCTTCCCGGTGATCGCCAGCTGTTTCTGGAGCCGGGTCACCAACACGGCGTTTACCTCGGCGGTAATCGCAGGCTTGGTGATGTTCTGCATCGCACGATTTGAACTGCTGCCTATGGTCGGCCTAACCGCAGGGCTATTTGAGTTGCTGGCCTCCGTAGGCGGAGGTGTAGTGCTTGGCCTGATGGCCTTTGGATTCTGCGGTCGCCGTGCCGGTTTGATTGTCGGCGCACTCAGCACTCTTGTTTTGGCCTACTTCTGTGTTGGCTTCCTGCGGGACTACACGGTGCTAATGGCCTCATTAATGGCCTACGGCGTCAGCACGATTGTGTGCATCGGCGTCAGCCTGATGAGCACCAGCAAGTTCGACTTCGCGCAGATTAATCAGGATGTCATCAACTATGACCCGGCTAAGCCTGCTACTCGGGCCTAAGCTCTCTGTGACAAGGGCTGGGTGATAAGGGCTGGGCAATAAGCCCTGTGTAAGACGTTGAAATCACTTCATCCGCTGGTGCGCCATAGCGCACCAGCCAAACATTAGGAAAACACATGCAAACTTTTATATTGGCGTTATATGTATTGATCTGGCCGCTAATCTCACTCTCCGTACTGGGCGTCATCGGCCTGGCCACACTAAAAGACATTCTTGCGGCGCGGCGCGATAAGCGGGAGCTGGTGTGAAGTAATACCGAGTAGGCGAAGCCAAAACAGAAAAGTTGCCGCTATAATGAGTCTTATACGCCATACTCGTCGTGGCGGCGATTCCAGCCATACGGCTCAGTTTGTGGCCAGCCTTCTGGAGAATCTTCCCAGGTTTCCTGACGGCCAAACGGGGTCAAGTCTAAATAGGTCCAGAGACTGCCGAGATATTCGACGCCTCGCGCCCCTGTAAAATAGCTGCGATATATGGTGTTGCCGTCACGAATAAATACACTGGCGCCGTGCTTTTCACCTTCCGCAGTCGTTACGCCAACATCATAGTTAAAGTCGCTCTCATAAGACGAGTACCATGGAATAGGATAAGCCCATCCCATACGAGACCGATACTGCTCGAGTTTTTCCAATGGGGCGCGTGACACCATCACTAGCGAGGTATCGCGAGCATGCAGGTGAGCCGGGTGAGTCATGGCATCGGCGACCCACGAGCATCCGCCACACCCCGCTTTCCAGTCAGGTGCGTACATAAAATGATACACAATGAGTTGACGGCGCCCTTCAAACAGATCGAGCAGAGACACCGGGCCGTTTTCGCCCTGAAACGTATAATGCTTATCCACCTTCACAACAGGTAATTTCCTACGCTCAGCACTCAGTGCGTCACGCGCGCGGGTTAGCGCTTTCTCTTTTACAAGAAACTGATCCAGCGCTAATTTCCACTCTTCTAAAGATACGACACTCGGCAATGGTTGTTTAGTTGTAGTCATGGTTTTTCTCTCCGGTGTGTTCCGTCGATCCGCTCCAACACTGATAAACTTCGCCGAAGTGCTGGCGTGCGGGATGCTGATCACTCACGCTGCCAAGCGCCGATTGTAGGCATCAAGGCATTTATGCCACGCTGGTCGGTCGTGACAGCGCGTTAAATAGGAAGTCACATTAGGAAACTCATCTAGAAGGTTTGTATGCTGTATTTGACTTAACGCCGCAACCATTAGAATGTCTGGATAGGTAAACTGGTCGCCAAGCAGATAGCGCTTGCTAATAAGCACATCTTCGAGCACTGCGAGGCAGTTCTTGGCCATCTCCACGAGTGCCGGACGTCGCAGCGTTGCCCACTCGGCATCCGCTTCAAATAAATCAATCACGGCAATTTGCGTCATCGGTGGCTCCACTGTATCCAGGGCAGCAAACGTCCATTGCAGGGCTTTAGCGCGTTCTGACTCACTCGTCGGCAGAAGCCTCCCTGATTGCTCCGCCAAGTAGATAACAATAGCCCCTGACTCAAAAATGATCACGCCATCATGGTCAATTGCGGGTACTTTGCCAAAGGGATTGATTGCCAAATAATCAGCGCTATGTAGCTCCCCAGCGACATCATCAAGCCCATTAACCTGATGAGGCAGCTCGCACTCCTCTAGTGCCCACAGCACACGTAAATCCCTCGTAATCCCCACCACTTGCGGCGTTACTTTTCCAAATCCATACATAGTAATCATCATCAATTTCCTCACGAAAGCCAATACTTCAAACGGTCTGTGATTGCATGAGCGAACTATCACTAGTCGTTCGAGCGTGAGAGAAATCGACAAGCTACAATGTATTTTTTATTCTCAATGGCCACATAAACGGCGCGAGGAGCGTAAACCTCATAGCCCACTCCGCCGCTACACTTATTTCTGCGTTAACCCGTAAAGGTATTGATATACAGCGCTTCTACTTTATCCCGTGCCCACTGCGTTTTACGCAGGAATTTCAACGACGACTTAATAGAGGGATCATTGAAGAAGCAGTTCACGTTGATCTCTGCGTACAAGCCGTCCCAGCCGTAACGCTCAACCAAACGCGTCAAGATCTTTTCAAGGCTTAAACCATGTAACGGATTATTGGGTTGTGGATGGCTCATTAGTAATTCCCAGTGGCATTTCAAACGCCCTTTCCAACATGGCAGGCGACAAGCCACGAATGTTAACAGAGGCAGTTAAGAAAGCACGGCGGAATAGCGTTCCGCCATTGGCAACGTACTTCTCTGCAAAGAACCAGTAATATTCGATACATTTCCATTTCCCTGTCATGGTGATGTTGTTATTTAATCCAACGCTACCCTGATTATGTTTAAAGCAACGTAAATTTTATTACGCCAACCTCACCTGCGGACAACTGTCATGGATGATCATCGCGCAAACACGCTGGACAAGCCCACCCGTACGGGCTTGATTTTGCTGGCCGTGGTACAAGGGGTTGCGCTGCTGGCCCTTCATCTGGCGATCGAGCATGAGCACTGGCTGGCCGCTGACCAGCGCTGGCTCAAGGCGCTTTATACCGTAGCAATCGCCCTGCCCGCGTTTTATCTAATCGGCATGGAGCAGCTACGTGATCGCCTCAATTTTCTGCCGCTATTGCTGGCCCCACTGCTGTTTTGGCTGGGCTGGCACCTTGGCTGGGTAGAGCAGACGCCCGAAGCGCTGGAGTGGGCACGGCATCCGTTCACGTTTGCCTTTTGCGTGTCACTTGGCGTGGCGCTTTTCATTCTGGCACTGTTTTTTCGGAGTAGCGCCACTAGCAGAACCTGGCCTACCGCCTATTCACCGCTGCTGAATTACTCCTGGGAATTCACCCAGACGCTTTCACAATTAACGCTGTTTATTGGTGTGTTCTGGGGCCTGTTATGGCTGGGGGCAACGCTGTTTTCGGCTATTGGCGTGCGCTTTTTTGAGACGCTTTTCAGCGACCCCCTGTTTATTTACCCCGTCACCTGGCTGGTGATCGGTTTAACGCTGGTGATGATTCGTAACCGCTTTCGCCTGATCCAAAGCGTGCGGCAGATGAGCGAGGCACTTATCAAAGCGTTACTGCCGCTAGTAGCCCTTATCATTCTGCTGTTTTTTGCCATGCTCCTTTTTACCGGCGTGCAACCCGTATGGGATACAGGCAGAGCCTCCTGCATATTAATGGCGCTGATGTTAACCCTGCTGCTGTTCTTCAACGCGGTCTTTCATCAAGCGCATGGCTTACCCCCCTATCCCACCTGGCTACGCCGTATCATCCTGCTGGCCGTTGTGCTGCTGCCGGTGGGTAGCGTGCTAGCCGCTTGGGCGCTCTGGCTGCGTATAGATCAATACGGCCTTAGCCTGGACAGGCTGTGGGCTGCCCTGCTGCAAGTGCTAACAGCGGCATTTACCGTAAGCTACAGCCTGCTTCTGCTGTGGCGCCGCCAGGCAGCACTTCCCAGCCTACAGCGCGCCAACGTTGGCCTGGCCCTGCTGGTGGCCCTTGTGTTGATCGTGGTTAACACGCCGCTGGCAGATATGCGCCACTGGGTTGCCGAGCAGCAAATCAAGCGGTTGCTGGATGGCCGCACAACAGCCGAGGCGTTTGATGTTAACTACCTGCGCTACCAGCTCGGCCAGCCGGGCACCTTGGCCTTGCAAGCCTTGGTAGAGAGCGAATTTGCCCAATCGCAGCCTGAGTTAGCTCGGCGTATTGAACTTTCGCTCAGGCAAACCGAACGTTGGAGCCAGGAACCACTGGTGGATACTCAGAACCTGGCTGACGTCGCCCAACAGTTCAGGGCAAGCCCTAACGGCGCCACTCTCCCAGAGCCCTTGCTGAACCTGTTGGTTGAGCAGAATTCTGCCTGTTTAAGCCAGACAGAACCCTGCCAAACCCTACAGATAAGCAGCGGCACGCCCTTCCAGTGGCTGGTTTATGAACCTTATAGCGCGGTGGGCAAGGCGTATGGCGAACGCAATGGCGACTGGCTGTTGTTCGGCCATTTGATGCTACTCGGCGCGACTCAGCCGCAAGATGACCCAACGTGCCAAACGGCTCTGACTACGAATGATCTCGAACGCCTTACCGGGCCAGCCGATATCTACCGGAACGGCAACTGCCTTTATAACCTGCAGCCGACGATTGAAAACGTCAGGCAGCAGCTATCCGCTCAAGGGGGAAAAATATCAGGGGAGTAAGCAGATTGGCAGGTACTTCCCTATTAACGATAAAACTCAACAAAAAACCTTACCGGGCCCAGCGGCTTGATGTGATGTTTTATCGTTGGCTCTACAACACCATACTGCTCTGGGCTTAGCTCGATGATATCCAGTGCTGGCTCTTGAATGGTGTACTCCAACAAGCCTTCAAGTACCACAATCTTTCCCCACACCCCCTCTTTGGTCGTGTGGTCATTCAACAACCCTGTGGGAACGCTCTCTTCGGTGAATTCTGGCGTTCTTTTATAGGGAGAAACATTGACGGGTAAGTCTTTCATGTTATCGGCTCCTTGTAGCCAAAAACTCGCCGTTTCCGACAGGCACGGTACACGTGGCGAAATCAGGGTCTGCGGAAACCAATGCCACAAAAGATAACATCTCTTCAGCATGAGACGTGGCATTATCAACCACAAGAAGCCCTCCTTCACGAAGAACCCGCTTAATGTCGGGCCACCATGCCAGATACTCAGAACGCTCAGAATCGAGAAAGAGAAGATCGATGCTTGATGTGGAGCTGCGACCAAGTACGGCACCCGCCTCACCATGAACCTGGGTAATGAACGGAGCAAGACCTGAACGCTCGAAACTCTTAGCCGCAAGCGAACGTTTGAAATCGGCTTGTTCAACGGTCGTCACATGGCCGTTTATTGCCGCTGCAGCCCAAGCCAGCCAGAGTGTTGAGTAACCGTTAGACGTTCCAATTTCAAGCACGCGCTGAGCATTCGTGGCCCGAACCATCACGGAAAGGAATTCTCCCGTGTCACGAGTGATGTTCAACATGCGGCGAGGCCGGTCGGTGATGGCGCTATCGTTGCTTACACCAAACTGCTCGAGTTCAAGTAACAGCGTTTGTAGCGATTCAGTCACGTTGCACTCCCTTTGTTTAATGCCACCTTATCTAGCTCGCCTGCCACGCTTCAACCATGCTTCATTCTTTCTCAACCGCCGCCGTGGCCGACCCCATCGCGTTACACTACGCTTGAAGTGATTTTCATACTTTACAGCAGAGGCTCATGTGCGTGCACTTTCTCGTAAAAAACAGATTCTGGGCCTGATTGGCTGGCTGGCACTGGCTTATATTGCCGCCGCCATCGGATCGGTGGCCTCCATCAACGCGGCCTCTTTCTACGCAGAGCTTGTGCAACCGCCCTGGGCACCGCCCGCCTGGCTATTCGGGCCGATGTGGACGACGCTTTACGGCCTTATGGGCATTGCCGCCTGGCTTGCCTGGCGTGAGCCCAGCGCCCGGCCCGCGCTTGTCGTGTTCGCCATACAGCTGGCGCTCAACGCCTTATGGAGCTGGCTCTTCTTCGCTTGGCAGCTGGGCGCTCTCGCCTTTATCGGCGTGGCCGCGCTTTGGGTATTGATTTTGATGACGCTGGTGATGTTCTGGCGACTCAAGCCGTTGGCGGGTGTACTGCTGGCGCCTTACCTTGCTTGGGTGAGCTTGGCCTGCGCGCTCACCTGGAGTGTGTGGCAGTTGAATCCACAGATTCTTGGGTGACGTCGGCACATAGAAAGCCCCACTGAGTCAATAAAACCAAGTGGGGCTAAAAAGGCCTATATCAGGCTATTTTAGTTAGTGAAAGGTCCTTCAAAGTAGCTGCGGATCGTTTCCATATCGTCACCTTGAGAGATGGCAAGCGATAACAGAATTCTAGCCTTTTGCGGATTATATACGCCGCTACCAATGCCTAGCTCTTTCGGACTCACGATACCATTGCCTGTCCGAGAGGCACGCACAATCGGGATACCATTTTCCATAGCTTCGGCGACTGCATCATCCATACGATCTGGAATTGATCCATTACCCGTACTAGCGATTACGATCCCCTCAGCGCCATTAGCAATGGACGACTCGATCATTGATCCATCAACATCTTGATACCCGTATAGGATGTCTACCTGGGCAAGCGAGTCTGTATCGGTAATATCAAAGTGTGGCTTGTTGGTTGGTGTCGTAGGATCAGTATAGAAAAAAGGCTCGCTGCTGACGAAAGCTCCCAGGTAGCCTTGTTCAACGGCCTTAAAAGTATCCATCATGATGGCATTTGTTTTGGTGGTATAGAAAGCAGAGGCGATACGGTCATTTAAGACCATCATGGTTCCGCGCCCTACTGCCTCTTCATTTGCAGCAAGCTTTACGGCCTCAAGAAGATTGAAAGGCCCATCGGCACTAATGGCAGACGCTGGGCGCATTGCGCCCACCATAACAATTGGCTTATCACTATCTACGGTTAAGTCAAGAAAAAATCCTGTCTCTTCAAGAGTATCCGTACCGTGAGTAATTACAACACCCTGCGTTTCAGAGTTATTGAAAGTATCGTTGATATCCTTGCTCAGTCTCAGCAGGATTTCCTGGTCGATGTTAGAGCTTCCAGTGTTAGAAATTTGCGTGCCTTGTAGCTCCGCAACGTTGGCGAGTTCAGGAACGGCATCAATAAGCTGTTGAACGCCGATGTCACCAGAAGAGTAGTTGGTGGTGTCGGTGCTGGACTCTGAGCTTCCCGCAATGGTGCCACCAGTGGCATAGATGGTAACGGCTGGAAGGTCGTCAGCAAATGCAAGACCGCTGGATAACAGCGCTGCAGATGCCATTGCAGATGCAAGTAGATTTCTTTTAAACATTTTTGCCTCATCTTCCTATTGATTTAACTAATCAAAAATCAATATGAAAAAATCGCGCCAATGATTAAATAAACCATTAAAATCAAACACATAAAATTCAACCTAATCTTACCAAGCACCAAAATAATGCAAAAAATTCTCGCTAAACACTCGCTTCATCATAGCGGTGCAAGCTTTATAGTTAATTGTCCCAAAAATTGAGCATTTCCGCCTAACAGCCCAGCATCGAGGCTGACATCATGGGCTATGATTTAATAAGGTCAAAGGGCAATATTTCGCTATCCTGAAGCAAGTAAAACGCCTGCGTACCGTGTCAAACGTCGCCCCCGCAACACCCCGTGATTTTCCAGGGCTCTATTGACGTTTCGACAATAAGATGTAGCCAAAGATAGAGCAAAACCGCAGAGCAATGCCCCCACGCAAACAAACGGCACGCTTGCTATTCCTATTGATGCTCACGAATAAACACTGGCGGAAACTAAAACCATGCTGCTTAAAACATGGACTTGCCACCATGAACGACCAAACATGGCATTGGGCGGAATAACCTTTAAAGAACAAGTAGCCATGAATTCCTGACGTACTCTCCTCGCACTCCAATTATAAATAGAAGGATTACCACGCATGAGACTCAAACAACGTACAGCACTCATTACCGGCGGGGCCAGCGGCATCGGGCTGGCAACGGCTGAGCGTTTTCTTTCCGAAGGCGCGAGCGTGGCACTGCTAGACCGGGATAGCCATGCGCTGGCCAGGGAATGCGCTCGGCTTGAGCGAGAAATTGGCCGCCCTGTCCTGGGCGTGGAAGCCGATGTAGCCGAGACGACTGCGATACATCGCGCGGTCGCGGAGGTCGGCGATGCCTTGGGGCGAATCGACATTGTGATCAATGCCGCTGGCGTCAACGTTTTCTCAGACCCGCTCGAAACCGATGAAGTCACCTGGCGGCGTTGCCTGTCGGTCAATCTGGAAGGCGCGTGGCGGGTCATTCAGGCTGCGCTACCTGGTATGCTGGCCCGCGAGTATGGCCATATCGTCAACATCGCTTCAGTCCACGGGCACAAGATTATTCCCGGCGCCTTTCCGTACCCGGTCGCCAAGCACGGCCTGATCGGTCTGACCCGGTCACTGGGCATCGAATATGCGGCGCGCGGCATCCGCGTCAACTCTATCTCACCCGGCCTAATCCGCACGCCGCCCGCTCAAGCCTGGCTGGACAGCCTAAGCGAAGCCGAACGCCAGCACCAAGTAGACCTGCTGCCGTGCCGCCGCATCGGTGAGGCCGATGAGGTCGCCAACACGGCGCTGTTTCTAGCCAGCGACGAAGCACGCTTTATCAATGCCACCGACATTCTGATTGATGGCGGCCGCAGCCAAGTTTACCACTCGTGACGCGACACCTAACTAGCCACCTTCGGCGGCGATAGAAATACGACATAGGCGGGGCTCGCGGTACAGTTTGCCGTGCTCATGACGCTTGGGTGGTTGGGGCGGTACCAGCCCGAGGGATAAATCGACTCGGGCCGTTGAATGATCAAGCGCCCCAAGCAAAACGTCTGACTGGCGTTAAAGCAGGCGCGTGAGTAGAAAGTTGTTGTCTACCGCCTTTCCATGTACGACAATCTGTACAGTACAATATTACGTACAGGAGTATTATTATGGATGCTATTAGCTATACCGCCGCCCGAAGCCACTTGGCTAAGACCATGGAACAGGTCTGCGAAGATCATTCACCTGTCATCATCACGCGCAGCAAAGCACCTTCGGTGGTCATGCTTTCGCTGGAAGATTATGAGGCGCTACAGGAAACCGCCTACCTACTGCGTTCACCCCACAACGCGCGGCGTTTGATCGACGCCATGGACGAGCTGGAACAAGGTGGTGGCCAAGAGAAGGAGCTCCTGGAGTGAGGCTCATCTTTGCCGAGAATGCCTGGGAGGACTACTTGTACTGGCAGAAAACCGACAAGAAGATTCTCGGCCGCATCAATAAGCTGATCAAGGAGATTCAGCGGCAGCCGTTCGAGGGCGTAGGCAAACCCGAACCGCTCAAACACGCCTTTTCCGGCTACTGGTCTCGACGAATCAACGACGAGCATCGGATCGTTTACAAGGTGGCGGATGATGCGCTACTGATCGCGCAGCTTCGGTATCATTATTGATTCATGGTCAATAACGCCGAAGCGCAGGTGAAGCGAAGCGGAACAGCGGTCAACTGCAGCAACTTGTTAGTTTTTACTAATGTATTCTTTAGCACACAGACCAACGAACCTACGCCCAGGATTCTGACCGTTAATCCACTCATCAACGGAGAATAGCTCAAACAATCCAACTTTAATCAAGGTCGGTACTGCGGTCTTCAGCTGCTCTTCTACCTCGCCACGCTCACCTGCGTTGTATAAAGCGACATTGCGGAGCATTGTGGCAACCGTACCTGTTTGTACCTTACTTCCATCTTTAAGGGTTACAGCGGGGAGCTCTTCTCCTTCGGCCACAATCTTTTTATTGATCGAACCAAGTTGCTCGGTATTCTCTGGTGAACCTTCGGACATCTCTATCTCCTTCAATAATTTTCGCAATAACTAACACCACCAGCACGCGCGGCTTTGTAGTGAAAGCGAAGCCGCAACGAAAAAGACATCGCCGTGCCTGGCCTTGTTAACTTTTTATAGCGCCATATGCAACAGCGGATAAGGCTTACCCTGACCATCGACTGGTGACCTATCTGTCACTTTAAAGCCAATGTGCTGATAAAAACCTACCGCCTGTTCATTCTGCTCGTTTACATCGACCCTTGATGCTCCCTGCTCTTTGATAGCATGGGCCGCTAACATGGCACCAATGCCTTTTCCGCGTGCATCAGGTGAGATGAACAACATCTCAATATTACCGTCATGTACTCCACAGAATCCCTGAATTTCACCGTTACCGTTTTTAGCACACCTTAAATCAACTGCATCAAAATACTGCTCCAGAATTAACGGCTTTAACTCCTGTAGATCATCTTCAGCCAGAAAATTATGCGTTGCCCTGACCGACGCTTCCCAGACGTCTATCAGCTTAAGGTGGTCTGCTTTTTCTACGATCTCAATATTCATCACTAAACTCGGTTGAAAATTTAACGCCGCCAAGCATGCGCGGGTACAGAATGGAGGAGAAGCCGCAATGGAGTAGCCGTCGCTGTGACTTGCATGGTTAGGCATCTTTCGCGGTGACTCGGTCATACGTAATGATTGCCAAAATTATGCAGAGCTGTATGGCACCCGCCAACAAAACCATGCTCAAGAATTGAAGCTTAAGAAAGTATGTTAGAAACAGCGAGACGTACAGCACGGTTGTCGTTAACAGCAGTGCAACAACAGAGCTCACCAAACCCCTCATAGTTTCTTCCGATTTGGATGTGGACCGTACGAAGACTAGATTTATAGCGAATACGGGACCACTCAAAGCCAGCGAAAACAAAATTAGCTTGGTTGCGTCCAGTGCGATTACCAACTCTGGCTTGTAAAGAAAAATAATCAGGAATCCTGGTGCCAACAGGCCGAGGAACCCGAATATTACCAACAAGGCTTGGCTCCATTTTAGATCTTTCAACTGATCAAACATAATTCCTGCCTAACGCCAAAGCACAGCGGCGACCTTGGAATGGCGACCAAGGAGCCATGGAAAGGGCGTCCGGGTGCCATCGGCCGCGTACTGCTGCGACTTGTTAAAAATTGGTTGCGGGCTAACTGGTAACAATGTCGTATGCCGCAACAATTTTATCGATCTGGACTGAGGCTCTGCGTCGGTCGTCAGCCACAGCGCAAACTATACTTGAATGATTTAGCTCAGGTACTTCGTCTTCAGTGAGAAGCTCCACATCCATCCATTTTCCATCATCGGAGATCGCGTGAATTGTGCTGATAGCGATTAGGCTTCCATCAATGGTTTTGAGACCGAACCACCACTGATCCATCATCATTCGGCCCGTGTACCACGCGGGCAGGATTTCTATTGCAGCCCCCGCATCATCAAGCATGGCAATTTTTCGGTTAATCTTTCGCCACTGCCGTTCAGTGAACCATAGGCTCCCTAGAGCCGTCAGAGCACCGATTACTGAAATGATTGTACTGAGCATGACCTTCCTTGATTTTTAACGTAGAGCTTTGCGGCAATTTTATAGCCGCGAAGTGGTGGAGAAATTGTCCGGCAAAAGCGACTGGTTATACATGAGTCTCCTCCGGAATCTGGGCCAACAGGTCAGTGACCCCAATATCTACACCCGCCTGTGACAACAAGGCCGAAACCTGACCCCGGTGGTGGGTTTGATGATTAAAGAAATGGAGAAGCAGGCTCGAATACCTCTTTTTGGCAGGCACCCCTTTTGTGTTGCTATAGCTGAGAACAAAATCCAGGTCACCGTCGGATAATCCGGCTATCCAGTCGATAATCTTCTGATCCAACCAGACCCTGTGTTCAGAAAGACGTCCAAAATCATCGAAGACTATCTGGTCCAGGCTGGTCGGTTTTGGAAGATCAACTACCTCGCGCAATGAGGTAACGCAAGCCGAATGTGTAGCAAACCGCTTGAGCCAGATAGTGTCGCCAACAAGGTTATGATTCAAGGTTCCCAGGATGGAACCGAAGAAGGCGCGACGGTCTTTGGCTAAATCGGTAGCGGAGAGGTGGCCTGCCGCCTCATAAAAGTTTGCGTTCATCGTCTGGTTGTATGTAGCCAGCAATTCAAAGTGATCTTTCAGACTCATCAGAGATTCTTCTCAGGTATAACGCCCGCCATGAGGGGCATATTAGGAGTGGAGCGCGAAGTGCGTAATGGAAAATATATCCCTCTCCATGGCGTTGTTGGGGTCAGTTTTCCACAACTTGAAAGATGAGGTTGGAGGCTCTCTCTGCCTCTATGATCGTTGAAATGTCACTTATATCACCGATGACGAGTTTAAGAGGGCCACCGTCTCGATTCGGGTTCCCTACTAGAATTCTGAACTCGCTCTGATGGGCGAACCGAAGATCCTTTCGGAGCGGGCCCACGGTGCCGTCATGGCTATCCAAATCAATATAGTCCACCGTTGCGCGGCTGTATCCATACCCCAGTTCTTGACACCTAGTTTCGACACGACGTAAAAACTCTCGAACATCAAAAACTAGCAGCGCAGTATCCCCAAAACCATCATGCGCTCTTTCCTCTATCTTTTGTCCGATCTTGGGGTCGTCGGTTTCTTCGAATTTCAAGCAATACATGCAGTAGACATTGAGGCTCTGCAAATTCGGGTCATCATGCACGGCCTGCCCGGACTGAATTTCACCAAGTTCTAACCACTCGTCAGTTTCTTCCCGCTTGATCCGAATAACGCCCCCATTAAGATTGCGAACCTCTAATGCGCCCTCGCGTTTGTCCCCCCGCTCCGGATGCTCTATTTGGCGATACGCAGATAGCGGCTGCATGTACAGCTCACCTGTGGTCTGGAGCGCTTCGATCCGGTGCCTCTTCGCAAACTTCATCAACAAATGATGCGGCACTACTCTGCCCCCC
>NZ_JBQSVC010000028.1:0-56017 GCF_052376035.1 Halomonas sp. AOP7-E1-9 | reverse complement strand
CGAGCATCGAAAAGGTTTAGCCTTCGATAGGTGCGCGCCAGTCGTCCGAGCCAGAGGTGCCGGCAACGGTGTGTTCCCAGTCAATCTTACGGTACGCCAAAGAGACGTCCATCAACTGGGTGAATTCTGACTTGTTAATGTCCTGAGCGTGCGGCATGCGCAGGTTGATATCAACAATAGTGGCATCCGTCAGTGACGTGGTGAAGAAGTGCTCTTGCTTGCCTTCCACAGAGGTGCGGTACCATTTCAGTGTCACATTGGGCAGCATCTCACCAGAGGCGAGAGCGTTATACATCAGTGGCACAGACTTGTTTAAAGCAACTGTGAAAACGAAGGGTTTGTGGGCACGCTGACCGGAAGGCTGGCCTGACTGCGGGTCAGTTGGCACGGTGACGACGTGCTTGAACTCTTGTACCAGCATTTCGTCTTCGTGGCCCTCAACGTAGATGTTGCCTACGGAATCAGGTGTAAAAGCACCGGCAGTGATGTTGCCCTGAGTTTGGCCTTCGATGCTGATATAACATGGTGTTGGCATAGTCTGCTCCTTGACGAAAAAGTGAATAATGTCCAGTGGACACGAATATAGAGGGCAAGTGCTATGCCATTATTTTTTTTTGTTTATTATTCATAGGCTTATTAATTTAGTTAGTTATAGTTAGGCAATGGTTCGCTTATTTTCAAGCAACTCCTTGCCTGCCTGGCAATAAATTGCTTGTTTTCGCGCTAGAAATAGGCATGTGCGTAACTTTGTGTATAAAAAGATTCTTTTTGTATCTTTGGGTAAGTAGTGTTGTTCGTGTTTGTTATTGGCTTGGCCTGTTTTACAGCTAAAAACAGCCTTAGCCTCCTCTTATTCTGTTTCCTTTCCATGAAGATTGCGCTTAAAAGTGGGCAATCATGTAAGCCATCACTGATAGTTTTTGTAAGATATTTCTTACAAGCGCCTTTTCTAAAAATATAATATTTAAGTCTTGCTCTAATATGCTGCGTTCTTCGCCGATAATCCGGTTAAATGGACGGCTTTTCACTGCCGGCGTTTTGTCTCCACTTTTTGGGGGAAGGTAGAGAATTTATCCCTGTTTCGCTAACGTTGCCTGATTGAGAATTGTTCACGGTTACATTAAGAAACTTCTTCCAGGGCGGAGTGACATGGCTAAACAAGGAACCGTTGCGCCTAAAGAGCGCATCAACATTAAGTACGTGCCAGCTACCGATGGCCAACAGGCTGAGACTGAGCTTCCGTTAAAATTGCTGGTTGTTGGCGATTTTAAAGGCGGCGAAGAAGAAACCCCTATCGAAGAACGTCAGGCTGTTTCGGTTGATAAAAACAACTTCCAGTCTGTTATGCGTGAAGCCGGACTGACGCTTCAAGCTGCTGTGCCTAATCGCTTGGACGATAGCGAAGAGCCGTCGGATATGGCGGTTGATCTCACCTTCAAATCGCTCGACGATTTCTCGCCAGATGCCATTGCCAAGCAAGTTCCCGAACTGCGTAAGCTGGTCGAGTTGCGCGAAGCCCTGGTAGCCCTTAAGGGGCCGTTGGGCAATGTCCCGGCATTTCGTGACCGTTTGCAGAAGCTTCTTGAGAACGATGATGCTCGCCAGCAACTTTTGAACGAGCTGGAACTGCTGGATACCGATAGCACGAGCGAATAACGGTTTATCGCAAGTAGCGCACCTATCAAACGGTAAAACGAATTCGAGGCACAGCAATGAGCAAAACGGCTAAGCAGCAAGCAGCAGTAACAGAAACAACAGAAGATTCGCTTCTTGATCAGGTCATGGCCCAAACGCGGATGGCCCCGGCAGATGAAGGCTACGACGTTGCCAAGCAGGGCGTGGCTGCCTTTATAGCAGAGCTTTTGAACAGTAACGATGAAGCACCTACCGTCAATAAATCACTTGTTGATAGCATGATTGTTGAGCTTGATCGCAAAATTAGCCATCAAGTCGACGAAATTCTGCATGAACATGATTTCCAGCAGCTGGAATCTGCCTGGCGTGGTTTGAAGCTTCTCGTGGATCGCACTGATTTTCGTGAAAATATAAAATTAGACGTTCTACATGCAACAAAGCAGGAACTGCTTGAGGACTTTGAATTCGCCCCTGAAATAAGTCAAAGCGCTCTCTATCACCACGTTTATAACGCGGGATATGGTCAATTTGGTGGTGAACCTGTTGCCGGAATCATTGGGCATTACGATTTCACGCCTTCCACCCCGGACATGAAGCTTCTGCAGCACTCCGCAGCCGTAGGTGCAATGGCGCACGCTCCCTTCATGTCGTCGGTAGCGCCTTCCTTCTTCGGTATTGATAGCTTTGAAGAACTGCCTAACATCAAGGATTTCAAAGCTATTTTTGAAGGCCCGAAATACGCGCGCTGGCGCAGCTTGCGTGAGTCCGACGATGCACGCTACCTGGGATTAACGGCGCCACGATTTTTGCTACGTACGCCGTACGACCCTATTGAAAATCCGGTTAAAACTTTCAACTACCGCGAAACGGTTAGTGAAGATCACGAGCATTATCTCTGGGGCAACACCTCTTACCTGTTGGCCGAGCGCTTAACGGACAGCTTCGCTAAATATCGCTGGTGCCCCAATATTATTGGCCCGCAAAGTGGCGGTGCTGTCGAAAATTTGCCGGTGCACACCTATGAGGCTTTTGGCCAGCTACAAGCCAAAATCCCGACCGAAGTATTGATTACTGACCGGCGCGAGTTTGAGATGGCCGAAGAGGGCTTTATCTCACTAACCATGCGCAAAGGCAGTGACAATGCTGCTTTCTTCTCAGCTAACTCAGTGCAAAAGCCGAAGGTGTTTCCTAATACCGCTGAAGGTAAAGCGGCGGAAACAAACTTCAAACTGGGTACACAGCTTCCTTACATGTTCATCATTAACCGCTTGGCGCATTACATCAAAGTGCTGCAGCGTGAGCAGATTGGTTCCTGGAAAGAGCGCCAGGATCTTGAACGCGAACTTAACGCATGGATTCGCCAATACGTAGCTGATCAGGAAAACCCGCCATCCGATGTGCGCAGCCGCCGTCCGCTGCGTGCCGCCTCGATTCAAGTATCCGATGTTGAAGGCGAGCCAGGCTGGTACCAGGTCTCAATGGCAGTACGCCCGCATTTCAAATATATGGGGGCAAATTTTGAGCTATCACTGGTCGGACGTCTCGACAAGGAATAAAGGGCTGGCGAAGTCATGGCAACTGGCAGTAGTAGCTTGTTAAGTAGTCGGTTGTTTGAACGCCTTGCTGCACCCCATCAACCTGCGACTCTTAAAGAAGAGGAGCGGTTGATGGAGGTGGTCGAGTCGATCAAACGTCACTTGGTTGAATTGCTTAATAGCCATCCAGGCAACAGCCCCTGCGCGCCTGAACTGGGCCTGCTTGATTTCAATGACGCCACCATTGGTGTGCTGGACCTGGAACTCAACATCCAGCAGGCCATTCGCCAATGCATTGAACAATTTGAACCGCGTGTAAAGCGGGTTGATGTCGAGTCGCTGCCCAATTCCGGCGACCCGTTGCAGCTGCATTTTCAGGTTCATGCAACGGTAGCGTTAGGCAGGGACAGTGCGCTCACTACTATAGATCTACTGTTAAACAACAAGCGTTATCAGTGTCTCAATTGATGGACCCAAGGGGCACTCATGCTCAACCGTTATTATCGCGATGAACTCAATTTCTTAAAACGCCAGGGACGCGAGTTTGCTGAAGCAAACCCGAGCCTGAGCCGGTTTCTGTCTGAACGAAGCACGGACCCGGACGTTGAGCGGTTGCTTGAGGGCTTTGCATTCCTGACCGGGCGCATGCGAGAAAAAGTGGAAGATGAGTTCCCGGAACTTACTCACTCATTGATCAGCATGTTGTGGCCGAACTACTTGCGGCCCGTGCCAAGCATGACCGTTGTGCAGTTCACGCCCATGTGGCACTCCTTGAGCCAGCATCAGCAGGTGAGCCGGGGAACCGAGCTTGCCAGTAACGCTGTTGAAAACACGTCTTGTCAGTTTCGTACCTGTCATGACGTTAGGCTTTATCCGCTGGAGCATGCAGGTGTAGAGGCGCGGCACACGCGTGAAACCTCACTTGTCGAGCTAGCGATGGATGTACAAAGTGACCAGCCCATGAACGAAATGGGGATAACGTCACTGCGTTTGCACTTGGGAGGCGATACTTACACAGCGCGCACGCTTTATTTGTGGATGAGCCATTACCTTTCACGTCTTGAACTCGACATTGATGGGAACCGTCAAACGCTTCCTGCCAGTGCGCTGAAGGCCGTGGGGTTTGAGCGTGAGCAGGCATTGCTACCCTATCCAAGCAATGTGCACCAGGGGTATCGCATACTGCAGGAGTATCTCTGTTTTCCAGAGGCATTCCATTTCTTTGATGTGCTGGGGCTGGATCAGGCGCTACCGGCAACGCCTGCGCAACGGGTCACGCTTCGGTTTGTCTTTGCGCGACCGTTGCCTGCGGATGCTCGTCTCCAAAACGAGCACCTGGCGCTTTACTGTACGCCTGCCATTAACCTTTTTGAACACGATGCAGAGCCTATCGACCTGACAGGCGAGCGTAGCGAGTACCGCATTAGGCCCAGTAGCAAGGCGCCCTCGCATTATGAAATATTCAGCGTGGATAATGTGTCAGGCCGCCTGGAAGGCGAGCAAAGTAGCTCGCAGACCGTTTCGCGGCGATATGTTCCCTTTGAGAGTTTTCAGCATCAGATTGAACGGGATAGAGGGCGCCAAGCGCTTCACTTTCGTGTGCGTGTTGGCAATAGCCTGCGCAGCGATGGGTTTGATCACGATATTGCGTTTATACGTGAGGATGAGCAGGAGTGCCTGGGGCGCCGGGAAACCGTTTCTCTTGCGCTGACCTGTTCCAATCGGGAACTGCCAGAGCAGCTAACCGTTGGCGATATATGTGTCGGCACGGAAAAAAGCCCCTCGTTTGCCACGTTTTCCAATATTACCCGGCCCACTCCCGTGCTTCGGCCAGCCATTGACGATGGGTTGTTATGGATACTGATTTCAAACCTGTCGCTTAACTATCTTTCGCTGCTCAATCGCGATGCGCTGTGTTCGGTATTGAGAGCGTATGACTTCCGCGCCCTGGTTGATCGTCAGGCCGAGCGCATTGCCCAAAAGCGTTTGGCGGGCATTATCAGTATCGACACACAGCCGGTTGATCGTCTTCGTAAAGGCCTACCGGTGCGCGGTTTGCGCTCCGTCATGACGCTTGATCAGGATGCGTTCGGCGATGAAGGCAGTTTGTACCTGTTTGGCAGCGTGCTCGCCCGCTTCTTATCACTTTACGCCAGCATTAATTCGTTTCACGAGTTGCAGGTCATTAATCGCCATAACCAGGAACGCTACGTATGGAGCCTACAGGAAGGGCAACAGCCACAGATGTAGCGTTGGCACCCCTGATTCAAAAGGCGCGCCGCTACGAGTTTTTTCAACTGGTCGAACTGCTGCACCGGCATCACGAAGATGATCAGGAGCAGCGCCATAGTGAGGGCGTGCCTTCTTTTCAACGGGTGCGCTACAAGGCCTCATCCTCGCTCGGTTTTCCGGGAAGCGATGTGTTGGCACTGGGCGTTGGTGAGCGTGGCCAGTATGAAATGGAAGTGAGTTTCCTGGGGCTGCAGGGCGCGCAATCTCCGTTACCCAGCTACTACCTGGAGGCACTGGCGCATGAGTCTGCGCATCAGGAGGGCGCGGCAGGCGACTTTTTGGATTTTTTCAATCATCGCCTGTTGACCCTGATGCATCAGAACTGGCGGAAGTATCGTCACTACGTGCGCTATCAGGACAATGCGCGGGATGGCTTTTCAGCAGCCGTCTTTGCATTGGTGGGGCTTGCCGACAGTGACCTGCGCGGCGAGACCCCCATCAACTGGAGCAAGATGCTGGCTTATGCGGGGCTTCTGGCAGGTCGCTCACGCTCGCCGGATGTGGTCACTGGTATCGTCAGCCACTGCTTTGACTTGGCCAGTGTGGACATCGAGGAGTGGGTTCACCGTTGGGTGGAGATCCCGCTGAACCAGCGTAGCCGCATGGGAATGACGGGTATGACGCTGGGTGAGGACATGGTCGTAGGCGAGCGTGTGGCCGATGTAAAAGGCAAATTTGCGCTGTGTCTGCGTGGCTTGACCCTTGAGCGTTTCCGAGACTTTCTGCCCGATGGGGAAGAGCATCAACCGCTAAAGACGTTGGTTAGCTTTGTACTGCGAGAGCCGCTCGCCTATGACCTGGAGCTTGAGCTGCTGGAAAGTGAGGTTAAGCCCATGCGGTTGGGTGATGGTGGATCATGTCAGTTGGGCTGGACAACGTTTGTAGACCCTGATGGTGACGATACCTCTACGCGTCGCCGTGTACGCATTCAGATGATGAGTTAACGCATGCAAGTCGATCCGTTTGACGCCGTGACCTTAGTGGTTATGAACAGCGAACAGCTGGAAGGCCGTTCGTCCAGTAGCTATGTCTTCCAGGGGGAGGGAGGAACGCTTGGCAGCAGTGATTACGATGACTGGCTGCTACAGGACCACGCCGGAAAAGTGCGCCCTCAGCATGCCGAGATTACCAGGATGGATGGCAAGTTTTGTCTGATTGACTCAAGCGGCCACACGTATATCAATCGCGCCACGCTGCCGGTAGGGCGCAATCGTAAAGTTGCCCTGCGCGATGGTGATGAGCTGACGATTGGCGTCTATCGCCTGAAAGTACACTCAGGCGACCGGCACGCCTGGCAGCCTGGGGTCCATTCGCTCACCACGCTGATTGATGAAGAGCAAGACGACGTCACGGCGCATGAACATGCCGCTTGGCCGGTGGGAAGTAGGCAGGAGCGGCAACACCCTACTCAGCAGGAAGACCCTATAGAAGCGTTAGGCGGTGTTGTGCCCGGGGCCATGCAGCATGACCCCATGGTCGCGCTTGATAAGGAGGCCGCGCCACCCTCCACGTTGGAGCCATTGGATGCGAATCCCGGCTTCTACCGTAGCCACGCCAGCGAGTGGCCACAGAAAGAGCATCGCGATGACGCGGTGCGCCTTCCCGATATCAAACCCTTGAATGGCACGACAAAACAGAGGAGCAGTGGCATGGATGAACGGCAGCTAAACGACTTGGAGCGCTCTGTTGGCGAACAGTTAGAAGATCGCTGGCAGCAGCCAACCACTCAGGCGCTTGGTCATATAGGTGCCGACCCGTTGCTGAGAGGGTTAGGGCTTGATCTGCCTTTTCGAAATAGCGAAGAACAGCAGGCGTTCCTGGAAGAGGCGGGCCATACGCTACGCGCTACTATCGATGGTCTCCGGTTACTGCAACAGAGCCAAAACGATAGCAAGTACCCGCTTCGTGATCGGCGTTTGCAGCCTATTGAAGATAATCCTATCCGGCTTGGCCTGTCGTTTGAAGAGACGGCAGAAACCATGTTCTCTGCACAACGCAGCCCCGTTCACCTGTCAGCCCCTGAAGCGGTTGCTGAAAGCCTGCGTCATCAAGGGCAGCATCAGGCAGCGGTTGAAGAGGCCATCGGCCAAGCGTTGGGTGCCATTTTGGACGCCTTCTCTCCCGAGGCGTTGCTCAAACGTTTTCACGCCTATCGAGGCGCTGGTAATCGCATTGAGAACGAAGATGGCTGGGCCTGGGAGATGTATCAGCACTATTACCGCGAGTTGAACTCTGGCCGTCAGCAGGGCTTTCAAAAGCTTTTCTGGGAAGTGTTTGAGCAAGGCTATGACCAGTCCGTACGCCGCCAGCAACGGGAGGGTGCATGAGCGCCTCAGGCCTGAGCATGACGCTAATTCGCCTTGCCGGGCTGTTCTGCGTGCTTCTTCTGTTGGCCGGTTGTGCATCGACTCGGGAGGCTGCGGGTAAAACGTGGCAGGTAATGCGCGACCCCTCCATTCCCGTCGGCTACCCCGAAGAGCGCCCCACGACGGTGGATCTCAGCATGGTGGCCGAGCCCAACATGAACCCCAATGTGGAAGGCGATGGCGCGCCGCTACGTTTTCAGGTGCTACAGCTGAAAGATGACTCCATGTTGATGGCTGCTGACTTAAGCCAACTGCAGGAAGACCTGGAGGGAGCGCTGGGTACGAACTACCTGACCCATGACGACTTTACCTTGCTGCCGGGCCAGTGGAAGTTCTATGAACCGTTCGCGGTTGATGAAGAAACACGCTACATCGGGCTAATTGCTTTTTATGCCACGCCTAACGAGGCGGAATGGAAAAAAGTCGTGAAAGTAACCAGCAGTGGAGAGCATTACCACCTGTTGGTTCACCTCCGTGACAATGAAGTTGAGCTAAGGAAGGAGGAGTAATGGCTAGCCGGAATCGAGTGGTATGGAGCGAAGGCCTGTTTATCAAGCCTCAGCACTTCCAACAGCAGCAACGCAGCCTTGAAGGGCTGTTGGACACGCGTCTAAAAGGGGTCAGCCACTACCTTTACGGGTTTTTGTCCCTTGAGTTGAATAACGAATTTCTAAGCTTTGGGCGGGTAGCGATCAGTCGGGCCAGCGGTGTCATGCCTGATGGCGTGGCCTTCCATTTGCCTGTCGATGATGTCGAGCCAACGCCGCTTGAAATTGATGATGCAAGCATCACCAACCAGGTCGTCTATCTTGGCTTGCCGCTGGCAACCGATGGGGTGGGCGAGGTGCGCTGGCCAGGCGATGACCTGCCTGCCCGTTATCGTCACGCATCGCGTAGCGTACGGGACCTTCACTCACAGGATGGCGCCACCGCCGAACTTGAGGTCGCCAGGGTGTCGCCGCGCTTACTGCTGGAGCGTGATGACCGCAGTGGCTATGCCTGTCTAGCCGTGGCGCGCATCGTTGAGCGTCGGCCCGACGGTAGCCTGGTGCTGGATGAACAGTTCCTGCCCACCCTGCTAAACGTGCAAGCGGCGCCGGGGTTACAGCGCTTTGTGGGCGAAATGGCGGGCCTGATGCGCGAGCGCGCTCGCAATATCGCCCAGAGGCTTTCTACGCCCCACCAGGCAGGCGTTGCGGATGTGGCTGATTTTATGCTCCTTCAGCTGCTTAATCGTGCTCAGCCTCGCTTCCAGCATCTGGCGCGTTTGGGGCAGCTGCATCCTGAGCGTCTCTACGACACCATGCATGAAATCGCCTGTGAGCTGGTGACTTTTACGGATGAGTCCCGGCTGCCGCCCGAATGCCCGGCCTACGACCATGATCACCCCGAACGGGCCTTCAAGCCGTTGATGAAAATGCTGCGCCAAGCGCTTTCTACCGTGCTTGAACCACGGGCAGTGGCTATCCAGTTGCAGTCACGCCGCTTTGGCCTGCTGGTCGCACCGCTTTCTGATCTCAGCCTGATCGAATCTGCCGAGTTTATCCTTGCCGTGCGCGCTGACATGCCCAACGAGCGCCTGCGCAAGCTGTTTCTTCAGCAAACCAAAGTCGCCAGCGTCGAGCGGATCCGTGATCTTATTAGCCTGCAATTGCCCGGCATACCGCTTGAGCCGCTGCCGGTGGCACCTCGCGAGCTGCCTTATCACGCAGGCTACACCTACTTCCAGTTGGACCGCCAAAGCGAAGCGTGGGGAATGCTTAACGGTGCCAGCGGCTTTGCGTTCCACGTGGCCGGGGAGTTTCCGGGGTTGGAAATGCAGTTCTGGGCGATCAGGAGTTAAACCATGCAACATCTTGTCACTGATGGGCAACGCTCGACGCGTGGGGTTGCCGCGCCGCAAAAAATGCGCCACGAGGACCTCATTAACGAGCGAGGGTTAGAGCACCTCATTCATAGCCATGCAGAGCAGCTGGACGCTGACGAGGACTACTGGTTCCGGCTGCGCGGGCATAACCTGAATCCCTTGGTAGATGCTGCCAGCAGCCTGTTAGGCATGGTGGTTAGAGTTCGCCAACTTGATAGCGCGAGTGATATCGAGCGTCTTTACCGCCAAGTGGTGGATGAAATTGCGGCTATTGAGATCGAACTGACCGAGCAGGGCTATGATCGCGCCACGCTGCTTGCCTACCGCTATGTGCTTTGCTCCTTTATCGACGAAGCGGTGATGGGTATGCCTTGGGGGCGGCAAAGCAAGTGGGCCGAACACTCGTTGTTAACCCGGTTTCATAACGAAACATGGGGAGGCGAAAAAGTGTTCTCCATTCTGGCGCGCCTGCAGCAAGAGCCTCAGCGCTATCGCGACATGCTGGCCTTTATCTACCTGTGCCTGTGTCTTGGGTTTGAAGGCCGTTATCGCGTCATGTCCCATGGCCGCGATGAATATGAACAGATTGTTCGCGCGCTAGGCGACCAGCTCTCCTCTCTGGAACAACCCGCTGAAGACACACTGACTCAGCCGCTTAAAAACGTGGTGCAGGGGCGCTCTCAGCGCACGGGTAGTTTTCCGACCTGGGGAATTTTTGCGCTCTTCGGCATCGCCATGGTGGCTGTTTATCTAGGGTTCTCATGGTCGCTTGATCAGCAGGCCGAACAGATTACGACGCTTCTTAACCAACTTTATCGCTAGGAGATACCATGCTCAGGGTAGAGCTACCGGCGCTTATTGACCGCCTTAATACGATTGCTCGCCAAGGGCTTGAGCAAGCGGCCGTGCTGTGCGCGCAGCAGCAGGCGCCTGAGGTTACCGCCGGGCATTTGCTACAGGCGATGCTTGATCAACCCCTATGCGATGTACGCTGTATCTGTGAAGACCTTGAGGTCGATACCGCTGCCTTGCGTGCCCAGTTGGCAGAAGAAACGCGCCCGCCGCGCAATCTGGAGGTGGCAACTCCCAGCTTTTCACCGTTGCTGGTTGAACTGCTCCAGGATGCGTGGCTACTGGCATCCACCGAGTACCAGCATCAGACGCTGCGTAGCGGTGCCGTCTTTACTGCTCTTTTGCATAACCCGGAGCGCTATCTTGGCGCGGGTTCAGTGCGTTTGCTTGCCGAGATTAACCGGGAAAACCTGCGCCGCCACCTTAACCGCTTGACGGCTGATTCGGCAGAGGCGCCTCAGGAAGCGAGTGCCAGCACTCAGCGTGTAGGCACGCATGGCTCTGGCGATGATAGTGCGCTTGCTCGCTTTGCGACCTCACTTACGGAGCAGGCACGCAAGGGTGAACTTGACCCTGTACTTGGCCGGGATCCTGAAATTGATCAGATGCTCGATATCCTTGGGCGTCGGCGTAAGAATAACCCTATTGTGATTGGCGATGCGGGGGTCGGCAAAAGTGCGGTGGTAGAAGGGCTGGCTGCACGTATTGTGGCAGGCCAGGTGCCTACCGCGCTGGCAGGTGTAGAGCTATTGACGCTGGACCTCGGCGCTTTACAAGCGGGTGCTGCGGTCAAAGGCGAGTTTGAAAAACGCCTTAAGGCGGTGATTGATGAAGTTAAAAACGCCCCGTGCCCCACGCTACTGTTTATCGACGAAGCGCATACGTTAATTGGTGCCGGTAATCAGGAAGGTGGTGGCGATGCGGCCAATTTATTGAAACCGGCGCTGGCGCGTGGCGAGCTACGCACGATTGCCGCGACGACCTGGCGCGAGTACAAAAAGTACTTTGAGAAAGACCCGGCGCTTTCACGCCGTTTCCAGCCCGTCGCGCTTTCCGAGCCCAGCGTCGATCAGGCCTTGGTCATTCTACGCGGATTACGAGACGTGTATGAGCGTGCCCACGGCGTACTGGTCGGCGACAGCGGCCTGCGCGCGGCGGCGTCTCTTTCTGCCCGCTATTTGGCCGGTCGTCAATTGCCGGATAAAGCCATTGATGTACTGGATACGGCGTGTACACGGTTGGCGCAAGCACTGGATACGCCGCCGCGCAAATTAAGTCACCTGCAAAGCGAGCACACCGCTGCCCTGCGCGAGCGCGATCACCTGGCTCGCGAACAGTTACTGGGCCGTGAACCAGATGCCTCGATGAGCCAAGCGCTTAACGAGCGTTTGATGTCGCTTGAAGCTGAACTCGCCACGCTTGAAGCCGCTTGGCACGAGCAGCGTGAATGCGTTGATGCGATTGTGACCCTGCACCGCCAACTGTTGGATGCCGATGGCGTCTATGACAGCGATCAAAACGACGATCAACATGCTGAACTTGCCGAGCGTGAACAACAGCTGGCGCGACTGCAGCAGTCTCATGCGCTGGTCAATCCAAGCGTTGAAGAGGCCCAGATCGCTCAAGTCATTGGTGACTGGACGGGCGTACCGGTTGAGCGGATGACCAGCGATGAGCTGACGCGTTTGACCGAACTCCCCGCTCACTTGGGCGAACAGATTCAAGGCCAGAACACGGCGATCGAACGTATTCACCGCCATCTGCTGACGGCGCGTGCCGATTTGCGTCGTCCGGGTCGCCCGTTAGGTGCTTTCCTGCTTGTTGGCCCGAGTGGCGTGGGTAAAACGGAAACCGTGGTACAGATTGCCGACCAGCTGTACGGCGGTCGCCAGTTCCTGACCACTATCAATATGTCTGAGTATCAGGAAAAGCACACGGTTTCACGGTTGATAGGTTCTCCTCCTGGCTATGTAGGGTTTGGCGAGGGCGGGTTACTGACCGAAGCGATACGCCAGCGCCCTTACTCGGTGGTCCTGTTGGATGAAGTCGAGAAAGCTCACCCTGATGTGCTGAATCTCTTCTACCAGGCGTTCGATAAAGGCGAGCTGGCCGATGGCGAAGGGCGACTGATCGATTGTAAAAACGTACTGTTCTTCCTCACCTCTAACCTGGGCTACGAAGCGATTGTGGCCCACGGGCAGAATGCCACAGCGCTGGATGCGGCGCTTTATCCCGTGCTTGCCGAGTTTTTCAAACCGGCTCTGCTGGCGCGCATGGAAGTGGTGCCTTACTTGCCGCTGGATAGCGATACGCTGCGCGACATTGTTAAAGCCAAGCTCAATACCCTGTCAGCCCGTATCCGTGAGCGTCATCGTCAGGCGGATGTGGTGCTGGAAGAGGCCTTGGCTGAGGCGATATGTGCACGTGCCACACGCAGCGAAAACGGCGCTCGTATGTTGGAGTCAGTGATCGATGGTGAGCTGCTGCCGCCGCTTTCCAAGGCACTGCTTGAGCGCATGGCGCGCCGTGAGGCGGTTTCCAGCGTAGTGCTGGGCGTCGACGCGCAAAGCGGCACCTTCACGGCAGAGGTTGCCTAGCCCATGACGGAGCCTGCTGTTCCCACTACCGCTGGTTCGGCGCTATCGGCTGAGCTTTCGGCCATGCCGTTGGCGTTAACCCTGGTGGAGAGCCTCAGCGCTGCTGCTCTGCGTCAGCGCTCGGCCACGCTCTTGCAGCGCCACCTTGGGTTGGCGCTCGCGGAGTGCCTTTACATTGATGGGAGCGGGCGCTGGCTGGGTCGAGATGTCGGCGAGGACCAGTTCGACTGCGGCGACTTTCATCATCCCTATGCGCATGTTATTCGCAGTGGCAAGCCGCTGCTGCTTAGCGTTGCTGATGCACGCATTCGCTTGGATCATCCCGGCTTCCAGTCCCAGGTGGCATCGCTAGGCGCTTCACTGCATCTTCACATTCGGCCACTGCGTGGAGGGCAAAGCGGGCGTGAATGGTTGGGAGTAATCGTGCTGGCGGGTACGCAAGCACGGTTGAAGGTGCTCGCTGAAGATCCCGGCATGGCAGCGTTTGAAGGGCTTCTGTGTCGGCTATGGACGCGACTTGCCAGGGAGCAGGGCGAGCGTCACCGCTCGCAGATACTGCAAGACTCCTTGACCAAACTGAACGATGGCGCGCGGCGTCAGGCGCTGGCTGATCGGCTAGCTGAGGAGCTGCTCGGACACTCTAGCGCCATGCAGGCACTGCGTCGGCATATCGTACGAGCGGCAGAGACAAACCTGGCGGTACTTTTGCAAGGTGAAACCGGTACCGGCAAGGATCGCGTAGCGCGCGCCATGCACCAGCTTTCGGCGCGCGCGGAAGGCCCCTTTATGGCGATCAATTGCGCCGCCATCCCTGAAACGCTGCTGGAGTCTGAATTGTTTGGGCATGGTAAGGGCGCGTTCTCGGGGGCTGAGCATGCTCGAGAAGGGCTTATCAGTCAGGCTGATGGCGGTACGTTGTTTCTCGATGAGATCGGGGATATGCCGCTGGCGCTGCAAGCCAAGTTGTTACGCGTACTCGAAAGCGGTCGCTACCGCCCGCTGGGAGAAAACGAGGAGCGCTGCGCCGACCTGCGCGTGGTGGCTGCAACGCACCAGCCACTGCGTGAACAGATCAAGGAACAGCGATTTCGTGCGGACCTTTACTACCGGCTCGGTCAGTTTCCGATCACCCTGCCGCCCCTGAGCGAGCGCCGGGATGATATCGCCCAGCTAGCACAATCCTTTATTACCGATTTCTGCGCCCGAGAGGGGCGCGACGAAATGGGAATTACCCCAGCGGCCTTGCGCCTGCTTTATCGTCGGGAGTATCCGGGCAACGTCCGTGAGCTTAAAAACGTGATTGATTACGCCTGTGCGATGACACCTCACGATGCAGACATTGATACGTACCTGCTGCCCGGCGAGCAAGGTGGCTTTTTAACCGGCAGCGGTTTGGAAGAAACGCCGCCACCTGGCGAAGACGCTACGCTGGCACTGCCCAACGACATTGTTGATCTTCGCCAAGCGATGCGTGATATCGAATCCATCATTATTCGTCAGCGATTGAGTCGCTTTGGTGGTAATCGTGCGCAAACGGCGCAAAGCCTTGGGCTGCCCAAGCGAACTCTGGCTCATAAATGTCAGCTACTGGAACTGGATATTAAATGAACGCGATGCTGCTAAAACGCCAGTGGACCATCGGTGGCTTGCTGATGCTCTGCCTGTTGGCCTGTGCGCCTTCAAAGGCAGATGAACAAAGCGGATTGCTTAAGAGCGCTCAAACCTGTGCGGAAGAGACCTCGCGCCTGGAGCGACTGAATTGCTATGACGCGCTTTTTCTGGAGGCAAATCTCAGTGTTGGTGAAAACGAACTGCCCGCGCTCTGGCGAGCCATTGAGCGTCAGGAGTCAGCCCGGCCTGATGACAACGTTGGGCTGATAGTGAATGAATCCGGCGAGAGCGTGCTGATCAGCGTGCCCGCACTGGGAACGACACCACCCAGGCCCATCATGGTGGTGGCCTGCGAAAGGCTGATCACTCGTTTCCAGCTACATCTTCCCACGCCTATCAGCGGTGCCCGAGTGGACCTGCAGATCACAGGAAATGGGCGTGCAGTGCAGCAGCAGTGGCGCATACGCGACGGTGGCCGGGTCGTTAGTGGTGGGCGTGGACTACCTGCCATCGACACGCTGCGCCAATTGCTTGATGCCAATGAAGTCACGCTGCGCAGCGATATAAAAGAACTGGATGGACTGCGTTTTAACGTGGCGGGGCTGCGCCAGGACATTGCCCCGCTACGCGAAGCGTGCCGCTGGTAAGGAAGGTTTTATGCGCATTACTGCCGAGTCACAACTAGCCCCCTTACTGGCACCCTTGGCCGCCAATGCTCAGGGGGAGCAGGTGGGCGTTCCCGTTGAAGATAGCAATGACTATCTGACGCTGGATGAGGAAATGATGAAGATAGGTTCGCTCCAGCACGCAACGGTGGAGTGGGACGTCGCCGAGGCGCTGGCCATCCGTATGCTGAGCGAGCGAGGCAAGGACCTAAAAGTGCTGGGGCATTTGATGCACTGTATGCAGCACGGTAGTAGCGGCGTGCGCTTTGCACTCTCGCTTCGTTTGCTTGCCCGGAGTATTGCCCAGCCCTGGTGGGAACAGGCTTACCCGTTTGCAGGAAAACGCGGCGCCAAGATGCGCCCCAGGCTGTTTCAGCAGTTAATCCAGCGCAGCGTCAAGCTCGTATCAACGCTCGATTTTCACAATGCCGATGATGAGTTTGAAGCGTGCCAATCCTCGCTGAAAGAGCTTGAGCATCAGGTGGCCGAGAAGTCGCTGCCGGACGAGGCGGTTGCCGAATTAAGCCGCCAGTTAAACGCCAAGCGGCCCACTCAACAGCCTGCGCAAGCCGCTTCTCAAGCGCCTTCTCAAGAGTCATCCGGGCAGGCAGCAGGGCAATCTGCTGGCCGCCAGGAGCAGGCCACCACCACGCCTTCAGCGGCCAAGGCGCCTGAGCTTCGCCTGGAGGCGGGAAACGAGCGTTCTAACCGTCAAGCGCTGCTCAAGATGGCGGAGTTTTTAGGCGAGCAATCGCCAGGAGAACCCTTAGCCTACCGCCTGCGCCGTTATGCGGTATGGAGCACGATTCAAGCGCTGCCCGCCGCCAAGGAGAACGGCAAAACTGAACTTGCGCCGGTGTCGGCTGATCGTGTCGCTGATTATCGTGAGGCGCTAGCCAAGGGGGGAGACAACGAGCTTTGGCAGCGTATCGAAAATAGCCTGGCGCTAAGCCCCTATTGGTTGGAAGGGCATCGCCTGAGCGCCGGGCTTGCCAAGCAGCTTGGCCACACCCGCTGCGCGGAGGCGATCCGAGATGAAACACTGCGGTTTGTAGAGCGCTTGGCGGGTATCGAGGCGCTTACTTTTAACAGCGGCGCTTTGTTTGTTGATGAAGAAACGAAGCGCTGGCTATACAGCACCGAAAACAGCGGCGGCGCGGTTGGGGGTGGCGAGGCTTGGCATGCCGGGCTTGAAGAGGCGCGCGAAGCCGTGGAAAGCGGCGATATAGGCAAGGCGCTAAAGGTGCTTGATCAGGGCCTAAGCAGTGCCAGAACACCAAGGGAAAGTGCGTACTGGCGACTGGCCAGTGCTGATTTGCTGCATGAGACAGGGCTGGAAAGCCTGGCTCAGCAGCACTATCGCACGTTGCAGCAAACGGTAACTGCGCTTGCGTTAGAGCAGTGGGAACCCGCGTTGGTATCACGCTTGAACGCTGCGGTCCAAGAAACGCACTGATAACGGTCATCATTAAAGGGACGAGGGATAAGGCTAATGTGGTCAACCATAACGTCGAAGCTGAGCCGCTGGGTGCCTGGCTTGTCGCGGGCGCAAACAGCAAAAAATCGAGCCAATGCTCACGGCAATAAAGCCAAAGGGCTGCTGCGGCTATCCACGCTGCTATGGGCGCTACTGTTGGTTGTCCTAGTGGTCGCAATCTGGTGGTTGGGGCCACGCTGGGAAGTGGGTGACATGATGCCTCTTGCCCCGCTGACCAACCGCCTGCTGGCAACGCTAGCGGTCGTAACGCTCGTTGCTGTTATATGGGGCGTACGTCTTGCCCGGCGGCTACGCAGCCTGGATGACGAGCGCCAGCAAGAAGAAGCGCGCCTGCAAGACCCGATCATGTCTCAGGTTGAGCGTCAGGAAACCTCTCTTAACCTTGCGCTCAACGAGATTTCCGACAGCCTGGGGGGCAGCAACAGCCGTTATCGCTTGCCGTGGTATTTGGTGATGGGCGTGGAAAATGCTGGAAAAACCAGCCTGATCAACCGCTCCGGCCAGAACTTTGCCCTCACCCATGTCATGAAAGCCTCGGGGCAGAGCAGTAAACAAGGCCAACTGGGGTTCGATTGGTGGATTGGCGATAAGGCCGTACTGATTGACCCTGATGGCGAGCTGTTAACCCAAGGGGCAATGGAAGGAGGCGAGCCTCAAGAGCTTCAGCGCAGGCTGTGGGACCACTTTGTTGGCTGGCTGGAGCGTAATCGCCCCCAGCGCCCGCTGGATGGTGTCGTGCTGGTGCTGGATCTTGCACGACTAAGCCATGCCCAGGTTGCCGTTCGCAAAGCCTATGCCGCGCTTCTGCGCAGCCGATTACGCGAACTGATGGAGCGTCACGGCACTCGCCTGCCCGTTTACGTCACGTTCAGCAAGATGGATTTGCTGCACGGCTTTGATGATTTCTTTCGTCACTACTCTCGTGCTGCTCGCCGAGCGCCGCTGGGCTTTACGTTTACCCCTGCATCCATGGACACCCCGGGCAAGTGGGAAGCAGAGTTCGAGGCCGACTACGACGCCATGCTGGCGCGCCTGAACCAACTGATGCCTTCCATGCTTTCCGAGTGCCGCGACCGTGAAGAGCGTGAATCCGTCTTCCGTTTTGTGCGGCAACTGGCAGGGCTGCGCGAGGTGCTGTTTGGCTTTTTGACGGAGGCACTTTCCAGTGACCGCTTTTCAACCGCTGCCATGGTGCGTGGTGCCTACTTTACGTCGGTGTATCAGCAAGGCGTGCCGGAAGACCCGTTCGTGGATGCTGCTGCCCGGCGCTATGGAATGGATGACAGTGTTCAGCCTGCTCATCGGGCCACGCGCAGCGCGCTCTACTTTACCGAAGAGCTGTTCGATAAGGTTATTTACCCGGAGGCGGGGCTTGCCGGTGACAACGCCCGAGTTACTCAACGGCGCAGGCGCGTGCGCAAGGCAAGCCTGGCGGCATGCCTGGTGCTAGGGGTTATTCTGGTAGGCGGTTGGACGCATTTTTATCAGAAAAACAGCGTATCGCTCGCGGCGGTTGAGCAGCGAGCAGAAACCTTTTTGGCCACCCAGCCTGAAGCCTTCCAGAGTGATGATCCCACTGGTTTTGAACTACTGGACCCACTTGACCGGCTGCGCTATGCCCTGGAAACGTTCGACGGATACCGCACACATACGCCTTATTTAGCGGATATGGGGCTGTATCAGGGGCATGTCATTGGTGCCCAGGTGGAACGTGCCTATCTTGCCATGCTGGAGCGTCAGTTCCTGCCCGCGCTGATGATCGGCATCATGGACGATATGAACCGCGCCGAAGAGGGCAGTAACACGAAGCTTTCTCTATTGCGTGTACTGCGCATGATGTCGGATGCCAGTGGCCGTCAGCCGGAGCGCGTTGAGCGATTTATGGCCAACCGCTGGCAGGGGAGCTTTCCCCAGCAGGGCGAGGTTCAGCAGCGACTATTGATGCATTTGGACTACGCGCTGGAACATAGCGACCTTGAAGGCCGTATTGCCGAAGGCAGCCCGAGCGCCGAGCAGGCTATGGCCCCGCTTCAGGGAAGTATTGCCGCCTCTCAGCAGGAGTTGTCACGCCAGCCCATCGACGAACGGGTATACGCTGCCCTTAAGGCCGCCGGTAATCGTCAAGGGGAGCCGTTGGACCTACGCCGCAGCGTGGGCACGCTGTTCAACACCGTGTTTATGTCGCGTAACGATGACCCTGAAAATGTGCGCTTGCCGCATCTGCTCACCCGCGATGGCTTTGAGAACTACTTCCTACAAGAGCTTGACCGGGCGACGGAGCTTGCTCTGATTGATGTCTGGGTGCTGGGTCAGCGCGATAACATCAATTTCAGCGAAGCCGACCGGCAGCAGCTTCAGGTGGCCCTGCGTGAGCATTATGTAGGGGATTACCATGCCAGCTGGCGCGATGCCCTGCGTGATACCCAGCTAGTGCCACTGCCCGATATTCATCAGGCCATTGTGGTGGCAGATGCTCTGGTGGGCAGTCAGCGTCCGCTTGACAGGTTGTTGGCCGCGGTGGAACGCAATACCAGCCTCTACCCCGAGCTCCCCGACGATGACGAGCAGGCCCGTGAGGCGCTCCGCCAATCGCAGCGTTACCAGCTTGCGTTTGCCATTGAGCAGCCGTTCACGCCCATCAATCAGCTAAGCCAAGCGCGTAACAATAATCCCTCTTCGCTTGAGGAGATTAAAACGGCGGTAACCGCGTTGCGTGATTACTTGATGGAGATTGAGGAGTCGAGCAATACAGGGCGTGCCGCCTTCGTTAGCGTGCGTGACCGCCTGTCGCTGCGCGGTAATGACCCCATCTACAACCTGCAGCGCATTGCCGATAGTACGCCAGAGCCGGTGGGCCGCATGCTGCACAACCTGGCCGACCAGAGCTGGCAACTGATGATGGCCAGTGCCACGCGTCACCTTGAAAGCCAGTGGCTGGATGACGTGGTCGCGCCCTATCAGGAGCGCCTGGCAGGCCGCTACCCGCTGGCGCCTAATGCCAGCCAGGAAGTGGCGCTGAGCGATTTTGAGGACTTCTTCGCCCCAGGTGGCACGCTGGACACCTTCTACCAGGACAGCTTGCAGCCTTTTATCGAAGGTGCGCCTGAGTACCTGGTGGATGCCGAAGGTAATTCGCTGCTGCGCGACAGCCTGTACACCGCCATTCAGCAGGCCGAGCAGATCCGTCGCGCCTACTTCAGCCGCGACGGCGCGCTGGACGTGGAGTTTGCGCTTGAACCCATCAGCCTTTCACCGGACAAGCGGCGCAGCGTGATCAGCGTCGATGGGCAACTGATCGAGTATGCCCACAGTGCTAGCCAGCGTGTGTCGATGATTTGGCCAAACGCGCTACGCGGCGGCACCGAAAGCCGCATCACCATGGTGCCGAGCGAGGTGAACCGCTCACCGCGCAGCGTTACCCAGGATGGCGCCTGGGCATGGTTTCGGCTTCTGGAACAGGCCGATATTACCAGTGTAAGCGAGCGCGAACTTGAACTCAGGTTCAACGTTGACGGCGGCACCATGCGCTATCGCCTGTTTGCCAACGGCGCGCCTAACCCCTTCACACGCCCGCTGGCGGCAGGCTTCCAACTGCCGTCTGCCCTTTACGCCGAGCGAGGTGGCAATGCTGACCAAACTTAAGCAGCTGTTTACCTCGGGCGGGGTAACGCCCGCCACACGCCAGCGTCATGGCGCAAAGCGCTCGCGCCCATTGGAGGATGCGCGCAACGAGGATATCGACAGCTTTATCGAGGCGGTGTATCACGCCGATGCAAAAGGCCACTCACCATGGGTGCTGCGCGATAAAAGCGTGCTCGACACGTTGCGTCGAGCGCTTGAATTCACCGTTAATCGCCAGGTGTGGATGCAGCGGGAAAATGGCCAGGTAGTGCACTGGCAGGGCCGCCTGCTAGCACTTCGTCATGGTGAAGGCCCACCGCTGGGTATGGTGCTTGTCTGTCGGCCTGATGACGAAGCCGCCTGGCAGCTCAAGTTTTTCTATATCAGTCGGGAGTGGAAGGGCAGTGGCCACGGTACTCGCCTGCTGATGGCGATACGGCGCAGCTTAAGTGGCGTACCACTGCAAACACGCCTGCCGCTGGCCTGCCATTCGGCCATCGACAGCCTGGAGGCGGCAGGCTTTACCCGTCAGCACGTGGATGCCCTGGAAGTGGCAAGTTACGAAGCCCCCGCTCAGTGGGATGAGTAGCCCGCCAGCACGACAGCAGAGTGGCAGGCAGGACGGAAGATACGGGACCAGAAAAGGAGCAGTGGTAATGGGCCAGAAATTTGTACTCGTAGGTGATATAGGAACCGACCATGATGGTTATCCCCCTACGCCCGTCATTGCGGGTAGTGGCACGGTCATCATGGATGGCAAACCGGTGGCCCGAGTAGGTGACCCGTTAGAGCCTCACGATAAGCCCAATCACCCCCCGCACCCACGGGCGATAGCCCAGGGTTCCGGCACGATTCTTATTGACGGCAAACCAGCTGCTTTAACAGGCCATGCGGTCGATTGCGGTGGTGTCGTCATTGGTTCAGGTTCAGGAGAGGGCAGTTAAGATGGCAAGCACAGGATTGCAATTTACCCTGACGTTACCCGGCGTTGATGATATCGCGGTGATCGACTTTACCCACCGCGAAGCGCTCTCCCAGCCTTTTGAACTGGTACTCAACCTGGCCAGCCGCGACGGCCGCCTGGACGCCGCCGAGCTGCTGGACCGCGAAGCCACCCTGACCGTTTGGCAGGATGGTGAAGCGTTGCGTCACGTGCACGGTATCGTTAGCGAGTTTGGTCGCGGCGACCGCGGCCATCGGCGCACCTTCTACTCCCTGGTGCTGCGCCCGGCGCTCTGGCGGCTTTCGTTGCGCCATAACTCGCGTATCTTCCAGAAAGTCGACCCGCTAACCATCATCAATACCCTGTGTGATGAGCGCGGCATTACCGATGTGGCCTTCGCCGTCACCCGCGAGCTGCCCGAGCGTGAATACTGCGTGCAGTACCGCGAGACCGATCTGGCATTTATCGAACGCCTCGCCGCCGAAGAGGGCTTGTTCTACTTCCATGAATTTGAAGAGAGCGCTCACCGGCTAGTGTTTGCCGATGATCCTCAAGTGCTGGCAAATTTAGGCGAGCGCACCTACCACAGCCGTGCTGGCGGCACCGCGCCCACCCGCCATGTGCGCAAGCTCAGCCACACTGCCCGTGTGGCGGCGGCCACTGCCACCCTGAAAGACTACAGCTTCAAGAACCCGGCCTACGCCCAACTGCACGAACACCTGGGCCGCGACGTGGAAGCTCACGGCCAGCAGACGGATTACGAACACTTCGATTACCCCGGCCGCTACAAGCAGGACGCCTCGGGCCAGCCGTTTACCCGCATCCGTCTGGAAGAGCTTCGCCGCGAAGCGATCACCGCGAATGCTGAAAGCGACCTGCCCGAACTTGCCCCCGGCGTGCGCTTCAGCCTGACCGACCACGACACGCAAAGCCTTAACCGCGACTGGCAAGTGGTAGAGGCACGCCACGTAGGCGAGCAGCCCCAGGCGCTGGAAGAAGATGGTATGACGCACAGCGATGCCAGCGGCATGACACGCTACGCCAACCAGGTCACCCTCATACCCGGCGACGCCCCCTGGCGCCCCACGCCCAATCCCAAACCCCGCGTGGACGGCCCCCAGGTCGCGTTTGTGGTCGGCCCGGAAGGCGAGGAGATCTACTGCGACGAACACGGTCGCGTAAAAGTACAGTTCCCTTGGGACCGCTACGCCGAACCCAATGAAACCGCCAGCTGCTGGGTGCGTGTGGCTCAGGGCTGGGCAGGCGGCGGTTATGGAAGCATTGCGATTCCGCGCATCGGCCACGAAGTGATCGTTTCCTTCCTCGAAGGCGACCCCGACCAGCCGCTGGTCACCGGACGTACCTATCATGCGGGTAATCTTTCACCGTACCCCTTACCCGAGCATAAAACCCGTACCAGTATTAAAACCCAGACCCATCAGGGCGAAGGGTTTAACGAACTCTGTTTTGAAGACCAGGCGGGGGAAGAGTTCATCTACATGCATGCTCAGAAGAATCTGGAGCTGCATGTCCTGAACTCCCGCCAGAAGCGCATCGAGTTCGATGATACCGCCACCATTGGCAATAACTCACACCTGGCGGTGGCCAAGGATCGTGTGGAAACCATTGATGGCAATCGTGATGTCACCGTGCACACCAACCACACCGAACAGATCGATGGCGAGCGCGGGTTAAAGGTTGGGGGCAACTATCAAACCCATGCCAATGGCGATATTACCTTCAAGGCCGACGGCGAACTCATTCTCGATGCGACCAAGATCACGCTGGTCGCGGGCGGGTCGGCACTGGTACTCTCCGGCGGCAGTGTGGATGTGACACCGGTACTGAACGTGGGTTCGGCATCACCTAGCGCCGCAGCTCTGCCACCGGTGCCTGCCGTACTGGAAGTAGCCGCGGGCGAAGGCAGCCCCTTCGTGTCTCACTGTCCGCTGGAAGAGGAGTAACCATGGCGACGCCGGATTACTGGGTTGCCCGTTGCCATATTGTGGCCAATACCCCGGCAGCCAGACAGTGGGAGGAAGAAGCCGATGAGGCCGTCGTTTCCGTAGCGGTACTGGCCGCATCAGAAGATGAGGTGCGTGCGCTTCTTCAAACCCGGCTCCAGGAAGAAGGCTTGAGCCTTCTGAAGCTGGAGTCAGTGCAAACGCTTTTACAACGCTTTCGGCGCCAGGGAATGTCGCAGATGCTGGTGGAACTGGCCCATGCGACGTCATCTAAACAGCCGGTGGTGTACGGCGAGATGCTGCCCCTCATCGCCGAGCCGGAGCCTGTTGTGCCCGCGCCTTACATTGCCCCCATGACTTATAGCGAAACCTCATGGCAGGCATTGCTGAGTGCCAACCAGCCGCCCCTATGGGCAGTGGTGGACGGGGTGAACTGTCGCGAGGTGCAGGCACGCCTGGCTCAAACCGATGCGCAGCATACGTGCCTGTACGCCTCTACCAATGCCACGACTCAGGCCAATGCCCCCTGGCTTGTGCGTATTGAAGCCGACAGCGACATTCGCACTTGGCTGGAAAGCCTGCCCCAGGACCAGCACTGGGGCGTGCTGTTTCACTCCCACGCCACGCTCAAGCAACTGCGCACGCACCTTCGCAAGTTCACCATGCTCTGGACGTCCGCCAACGACCAGGCCCCGGTGTACTTCCGCTTCTACGACCCCCGTGTAGCCCTGGATATGACCCAGGCGCTCGAGCCCTGGAAGCTGGCGGCCTTTATGGCGCCGCTGGAAGCGATCATCGCGCCGGTGTCGCCGCTGATGGCGTTGCCATCGGAGCTAACGCTAACGCCGTCGGTAGCACTTGATACCCAGGCAAGCGAGGTGCAGGGCCGGCTGGTGCAGGTGTCGCTGAGTAGCCAAGCCCGCGATACCGGTAGGCAGAGCCGTCAGTTTGCTATCGGCCAGGAAGAGTTCGAACGCTTTGGCGTCCTGATGCAGCAGCGCGCCCAGGCGAACCTCGCCCTATCGCTTGGTGAGCAATACCCCCGAACCTTGATTGACCAACGTTTGTCAGCTGTTCAAACCGCCGCACAACTGGGGCAACGCTACGGGCTGGGGTCCAAAAAGCAGGTGCGAACGTTGACGAAGTGCGTGATCGAGTTTGGTGAAACGTTCCCCGACGGCCACATTGAGGCTCAGCGCATCCTGGAAAATCCCAAAATGGCTGGCTGGCGAAAGCGTGACCAGTTGGATGCTTGGCTACCCCGAGGACGCATTCGGCATGTGTTACTCGCACCGTATCGTCATGAGGAAGGCAATATGCAGCACGACAACTATCGACCCATTGTCAGTGAGGAGCGGTCATGAGTTATCAACCGACTCTTGAGGACATGGCGTATCTGGTGCAAGAGCAGTCAGAGGCTTTCAGACAGCCTGAAAGGTTACTAAGCAGGATCCAAAATGCGATGGCGAACGACGATAGCCATCCAGGAACGGTCGTCGCTCAGGGGCAAGTCAGCAATAGTATTTATAGTGAATATGTCTCTAGCGGCGCTGACCGGCTCACTGAAAGCCCAATTCCTTGGGAGCCAGCAGACGGAGAAAGCCGTCAAGACCCTGAATTTGGTGAAATGTGTGTTATATGCGCTTCGCAAACCCCTTGTATCGAGAAGGTTGAAGTTGTCTGTCACGGTGGTAGCAATGCACGGGTAGTTTTGCAGGGCGTAAATGAGCTAGAAGATACCGACTGCAAAATCTATTTCGTAGCCGACCAAGCGGTAGCGGGGGAGTTGAGCTTTGAAGGATTTCTGAGCGGTTCGACGTTCAAGGATGAGGGCACTGTCACCATCATGCTTGCCGATGACTGCCCACATCAAATGCACACGTTGTATTGGACCGAAGAGTTAAGGGGTACGCCTATTGGCTCGGGAGTTGAGATACCATTTAAAGTTGAAACGAATCCCCGTTCTCCTCTGACCAACATTCCTCGGTTAGGGGATTATGGCCTTGCTTTCGAGACGGCTGTCATTATTCTCGATATCATCATGAATCGAGGCATCATGGCAAAGGAGGAGCAATTCAGGATCAGTTATGACGGTACAAGAGACTTTCTTTTTACCTCTGTCACTGTGCCTAGCCTGAAATTTAAAGGAAAAGTGAGTGTACAGCCGCCTCAAATAGGAACCGAGAATATTCCACGAAGTGAGGCTAGGCGATTACGTGTTGAATTGGATATGGGGAGTAACCCCAGGCAGATTACGCATGAGCAGGGCTGGCAAGTCGATGCTGAAATAGGCGTAACGTGTGGCAGTAATACCAAAAATATCAAAGTAGGAAAATATCGTAGCGCAACCACGACCTACGATAGTGCTCCATCGCTTCGCAGGCAGCAAAATGCTCGTCAGCAAGGGAGTTCAATTGATCAATTTATTGATTCGTTGACAACCAATGCCAAGAGCTTGGCAAAAAGGCTGAGTACTGAACATGATACAGATAAATTAGCCAATATTTTTACGGTAGGCCCAAAGCTAAGTATGCAAGTTGGGACCGAGCAGATTGAGCAGGATGGAGGCCCTGAGCTTACGTGGAAGCTAGATGTAGGCCTTTCGTTGGATTTTGCATTTGGTGTCAAGGTCGATATTTATCTAGCGCTGAAGCGTGCGTTAAGAAGGCTGCCCGTCGTTACTCCTTTAGGAGCAGCGGCTCATACGCTAGTCACATTCTTGGAAGATGCGGAAACAGGAAGAAACCTGCTTGTTGCCCAATATCAAATTGATCCTTCGCTTTTCATGGCAATCTCGCTTGGGGCGGGGTTCAAGGCATCGGAGGATGCTACTGCCGATGAACTGCTTGGAGGCGTTTACGACTTTCATGAGGGGAAATTCGACGAATCAACTGTCAGAGGTCAGGTTGAAGTCAAACTTACCGCTAAGGCCATGGGCGGTATTCTTGGCTATTTTGACTCGATCATCACCGATAGACATGTTTTCAAATACGAGGCTGAAGTCGTTACCGAAGGTGGTATTCGAATTAAAACAAACGAAGGCCGTTGGGGGTATCAGCTTTACCACAAAGGCGCTGCCTTAAAAATAAAGTCGTTCAAGAAAGTGAATGTAGAGTCAGGTGGTCGACAATCAGATGCTGGTGGTCGCCCAAGCCCCAGTTCTAATAATTCACGACAAGCCGTACTAAACACCATGACAATCAACTGGGTTGAAGATTCAGAAAATACTAACACTTACCCCCTCGCAGAGGGCTATACAGGGGAGTTTATAACTTTCTCATGAAAACATTAGTGGCGTTATTACTATCTTTTTTAGTTATGATGGAGACACAGGCAATGGCCCAAGAAACACAGTACCAGTTCGGCGTACGCTGGAGCGTGAATGGGTTGGCATCTTCAGTAGACATGCAAGAGATAATGCTAAATTTTTCAGGGGTGCCGGGGCATCAAAATACAATGCTGCCAGCATCCCAATACATACGTAATGGTCGTAACGAAATCCAGTTCTACGCATGGCCAGTGCCCTCTGATAAACCATTTGAAGAGCAGCATGAGTTGCGCCTCTCCATGGAGTATTGGGAGCAGGGGGAAAACCCCAACACTGAAGCCAAAACCGCCTTTGAGGTTGTTATACAACCTGGTCTCGAAGGTTTTAAACCAGAAGTTGTTAATGTAGATGATCAAGCTCCATTAAATGTGGTAGCTAGTTCCATCCGTTGGGATGATGACTATTTCAGACTGGAGGTGCCTTTTAACAACCGTCAGCCGATGCCCACTTGGTGCTGGGAGGAAGGCGACGTATTAAGAGACAGTAATGCTACCCGTGATAGCCTAGCCCGTGAATATCGCCGACTATATACACTCTTTGAGGCCCAAGATAACAATGCGCTAATGGACGCATCGAAAACCATGATTGAAGAGCTTGCTTTAGCTTCAGGAGAATCCGAAGCCTACGTGCGCCAGCGAGCAAGTTTTAGCATGTTCTTTGATAATCCTAACCTTTTCCAGCTAGATCCTTTTCCAGAAGAGCCGATGACATTGAATTTAGGAGCGGATAATCGTGTGGCTTGGCTTACCCGTGAGGGAGTAGCAGCGCCGATTCGATTTGGGCACGCAGGAAGTGATGAACAAGTCTCAAACGTAAGACTCTACTTCATCCAACGCGATGGCCAGTGGGAAATCTGCCGATGAAACCCGTAGCTCGTAAAGGCGACCTGCACAGTTGCCCCATCCATGGCCACGGCACTACCGAAATCACCTCCGGTTCGCCCTCTCAAGTAGAGGGCCAGCCCGTAGCGCGGGTGGGGGATAAAACCGGCTGCGGTGCGACCATTATCGAAGGTTCCAGCCACTCCCATCATGATGGCCGCCCCACGGCATATCTTGGCTGCAAGACGGATCATGGCGGTGAGATTATTACCGCGTCGAGCAGTGCTAAGGTCGAGCCCTAAACCGCGTGTAGGCCAGCTGCTGAATCCGCGCTTCCCTAGGCAGGCGGCTACGGCAGTATCGTCATCCCCAAGATTGGCCACGAGGTCATCGTTTCCTTCCTGGAAGGCGACCCGGATCAGCCGTTGGTCACTGGGCGTACCTGTCACGCGGATAATCTTTCACCGTACCCATTTCCCGAGCATAAAACCCGTACTGGCATTAAAACGCAGACCCATCAGGGCAAAGGGTTTAACGAACTCTGTTTCGAAGACCAGGTGGGGGAAGAGTTCATCTACATGCATGCCCAGGAAAACATGGAGCTGCATGTTCTGAACTCCCGCCAGAGGCGGGTAGAGTTCGATGACATCGCGACCATTGGTAATAATTCCCGCTTGTTGGTCGCCAAGGACCGCATCGAAACCATTGACGGCAATCGCGATGTCACCGTGCACACCAACCACACTGAACAGATTGATGGAGAGCGCGGGTTAAAGGTTGGGGGTAGCTATCAAACCCGTGCCAATGGCGATATTACCTTCAAGGCGGACGGGGAGCTTATGGCGCGTGTCAAAGAGCAATGTCTGCTGGCCGCAGCATGTCAAAACCTCAAGAAGATCGCGCAGGCGCGTTGGCGCTGGCTTTTTTACGTGTTGTTACGTCACCTGAGGGCTCATATGGCTTATCAACGGGCGCGTGAAGAGGCAACCAAAACAATGGACAAGCTTCGTTCAGCGGTCGGCCTTGGGCGGTTTTGTCTGATGGATGATTGACGCACTTTTTAGCGTAAAAAAGCCAGCCTCAACGAGGCTGGCTAGCGGTTTTCAATGACTGCCCAACTGTATTACTTCACTACCGGGCAACGCTCGCGGCGCAGTGACTTCATTAGTGTGTCATCGACGTCCAGGTGGCCTTGAGCAATGCTGGCGGGTGTCAGTGCCAGCCATTGGTTCAGTGAGACATCGCGGTAGTCGCCCTTGTTGAATACGTTGAGAACATACACTGGCTCGTCACCGATATTCTCAATGTAGTGCGCCAGGTTTTTTGGCACATAGCCGACGTCGCCGGGGCCGTAGTTAAAAGTACGCGCATTGCTGACAGCATTGAACACCGTCATGCGTGCTTGGCCAGACAGGTAGTACTGAATTTCATCAGCATCGGGGTGTCAGTGAATTTCTCGCATACCGCCGGGCTCAAGCTTAATCATCAACATCGCCATGGTCGTGACGTCGAAACTTTTCGAATCGATGATTTTGGTCGCGCCGCCTTGCCATGTGTTTTCAGGAATATCGCCTCCCCGGAACACATATTTGCCGGTCATGTTACCAGCGCCGAGCTCTTCGCGAACCTGCTCAATGGGCGCTGGTTGTGGCTGACGGAAAATATACTTTTCAGAAGGCGGGATGTTGTCGAAGGCACTTTCCGGAACACCGAAGTTCTTGGCCAGCACCTCTTTCGGCATATGTGCGAAGAGCTCTGTGACGAGCAGTGTCTCGTTTTCGGAGAAGTTACCGTCATTGAAGATCAGCACGAATTCGGTACCTTCTTCAAGACCCTGAATGGCATGTGGAACGCCTGCGGGGGCAAACCAGAGATCACCTGGCCCGAGATCTTCAACCAGCGTTTGACGGTTTTCGTCAACCAGGTAGAAACGCACGCGGCCTTCCGTTACATAGGCCCATTCGGCTTCTTTATGCCAATGGAGTTCACGAATAACACCAGGGCCAAGGCGCATATTAACGATAGCGAGTTCTTCCAAAGCCGGGCACTCGCGCAGCGTCACTTCCCGCGCCCAGCCGCCGTCTTCAAGACGGTTATGAGCCATGGCGAACGGAAACTTCAGGTTCGGGATCCCGGCATTGTCGGTTTCTGGAGGCAGGAAGATATCTGGGTTCATTTTATCCAGAACAACATTACGTGGGCCTGGGTCGTCAGCGCCCTGGGTTCCGCGAATGGGCTGAGGTACGTCTTTATCAGTCATGGCTTTGCTCCTGTATTTACTTACAACGTATTGGTCAATGTAGTTATTGTTACAGTTGAAGTGGATAACAGCCGGGTGATGCTATTCAGAAATTAAACGAACTCCTCACTCTCCTTCGCGCTATATAACCGTACGGCCAGAGCATCAAACTCCAGGTTCGATATGTCTGCTTTAGAAACGTTATCATTGAACTTTCAAGATAAAGTGGTGTGCTATTTTTCTTAGGCACCTGCAAGTCCACTGCCAACCATATCTAGCGGCTTAATAGTCTTGTCGAAGAGTTCGGCACTAACCTTGCCTGAAGCCAAGGCAGCATCACGCAGGCTTGTGCCGTCCGCGATTGCCTTTTCGGCTATGTGCGCTGCATTTTGATAACCGATCACGGGCGATAGAGCCGTTACTAGCATCACACTTCCTGCGACGTATTCTTTGATTTTCTTCTCGTTCAGTTCCGTGCCTTCCACAGAAAACTCACAAAATCTACCGCATCCATCGGCGATAATCCGGGCAGAATGCAAAAAGTTATTGATGATCACAGGCCGCATGGCGTTAAGTTCGAAGTTGCCTTGGCTGCCAGCGACGGAAACAGCTGTATCGTTGCCCATTACCTGGATAGCAATCATGACGATTGCTTCGCACTGGGTTGGATTAACCTTTCCAGGCATGATAGAAGAGCCAGGTTCGTTGGACGGCAAGGTGAGTTCGGCGAAGCCGCAACGCGGTCCAGAAGCCAGCCAGCGCATGTCGTTGGCAATCTTCATTAACGCTACTGCAAGCCCACGAAGTGCTGCATGTGCTCGGACCATTGCATCCAACGAGCCTTGTGCGGTGAACTTGTTAGGTGCTGTAATGAAAGGCTTGAAAGTCAGTTCGGCGATTTTTGCAGCAACGTCGACGGCAAAGCCTTTAGGCGCATTCAGGCCAGTGCCAACGGCCGTTCCACCGACAGCCAGCTCGTAGAGCCCCGAGCGGCTGGCCTCAATGTCAGCAATTGCTGCTCTAATCTGCCCGGCCCAACCGTGCCATTCCTGGCCAACCGTTAAAGGGACAGCATCTTCCAGGTGCGTACGTCCAATTTTTACTACGTCCATCCAGCGGTTGGCTTTGCTCTCAATCGTCTCCACAAGCTTTGTTACTTGGGGCAACAGTACCTCATCAATCGCGAATACTGAGGCGATGTGCATGGCGGTAGGAAATGTATCGTTTGACGACTGGCCCATATTGACGTCGTCGTTTGGAGCAACGGGTTGCTGAGAACCGATGCTACCGCCAAGAAGCTGAATTGCCCGGTTCGAAAGTACCTCATTAACATTCATGTTCGACTGAGTACCAGATCCTGTCTGCCAGACATACAGCGGGAAGTGGGCGTCGAGCTTACCGGTGATCGCCTCATCAGCGGCATGAATGATTGCGTCGCGCTTAGTGTCAGACAATCGACCAGCCGCCGCATTTACCATAGCGCATGCCTTTTTCACGTATCCATAGGCGTGATATACCTCTTTTGGCATTAAATCATCACCAATATTAAAGTGAATCAGCGAGCGCTGAGTCTGGGCACCCCAGTAACGATCCGCCGGCACGTCGACACTTCCCATAGAATCGAATTCAGAACGTGTGCCGTCGGCCTCAATGCCAATGGGGAGATCACGTAAGGCATCTGCTTGATTATTCGTCGTCATAGCTTATTATCCTGTATACAAAGATATAAAAGCGTAGCTGTCGTTGGAATGGGGGGAGACGCTGATGGCGTCATTGAAATATCGTCAGCGACAATGAACTGACAGCCTGCCCCCTATGTGAAGGTAGACTGTCAGTTCGCACTACTTTAATCAGCTTCCACAGGGTTATAGACTGGCCACCACTGAGCCTCACGTACGGCTTCCACAGGGTCCGAAAGATCCTTGGCGCGCACCAGCCCTTGACTCTGAGCAACCCGAATTACTTCCACAGCGACTGCACTGGATGTGGTGCGCAGCTCTGCATTCGATGGTAGAAGCGAAGCGCCGGGCTTATCTTCAGGACCTTGGCCCGCGACCGCTTGCGCGGCAGCAAAAATCATTTCATCCGTAATCTTGGCCACGCGTCCAACAATGGCGCCAAAGCCCAACCCAGGATAGAGAGCTGCATTATTAGCCTGGCCAATGACATAGTTGACACCCTTGTACTGCACGTCATCGAAGGGAGCGCCGGTGGCGACAAGTACCTTGCCGTCTGTCCACTCTATGAGATGAGCAGGAGTTGCTTCATGCAGTAAGGTGGGATTAGAAAGCGGAAAGATGATGGGCCTCTCAACATTGGACGCCATGTCACGGACGATGCTTTCGGTAAATCGGCCTGGGGTCGTCGACGTTCCAATAAGGATAGTTGGCTTCACTTCGGAGACTACCGCCGCAAGGTCGATAATTCCGCTAGCGGCAGCGCGTGCTGCGCGTAGAGCCTCCATTGCAGGCCAGCGACTTTCGTCGGCCGGAATTGGCTCACAGGGTGTGCGTTTCCAATTAGTGACTTCATCAAGGGGCCGCGCATATGGACGCTGGAAATCAAGTAGGCCGTCCGTCATGTCGTCAGTAAGCAAGCCAGGAAGGTCCACCAACCAAATTTTACGAGTCGCCTCTTCTTTAGATACTCCGTGGCGAACCATTTGGTCCCGAATCTGATCTGCAATGCCGCACCCTGCTGTACCAGACCCTACGACTACAACGCGTTGTTCATTCCAGGGGTTTCCTGTGCGTTCTACCGCGTTTAGTAGACCTGCGAGTACGATTGCGCCCGTACCCTGCATGTCATCATTGAACGTTGGCAGCTTATCTCGATGACGCGCCAGAATGCGGCGTGCATTGGTGGAACCGAAGTCTTCCCAGTGCAACATTGCTTTAGGGAACAACTTATGCGCTGCGGCCGCATAGGCGTCCACAAAATCATCATACTGCTTGCCTCGTATACGACCATGGCGGTACCCAACATACTGGGGGTCATTCAACAATTTCTCATTGTCAGTCCCTACATCCAGTATCACCGGCACCACTCGGTGCGGATCTACGCCAGCAGCTGCAGTGTAAACAGCCAACTTACCAATAGAAATATCGATGCCGTTGGCCCCCCAATCACCGATACCAAGGATTTCCTCGGCATCAGATGCCACAAGCAAATCAATGTCATTCGCGCCTGCACCGAAGGCCGCAAGTTTCTCCTCGATTTTTTCTGGCTCATTGATTGAAAGGAAGATCCCACGTGGCCGGTGCATGATCTCACTAAAGTTCTCAATTGCCTCACCAACGATAGGGTCATAGACGATGGGAAGCATTTCCATCATATGACGTTGAAGGAGAGCATAAAATATTGTCACGTTGTCATCATGGAGATCCCACATATATATATGTTTTGCGAGATCAGTAGGTGCCGCGCTATAGGCCGCATAAGCGCGGATGAGTTGCGGTTCAAGTTCAGTAGTAATAATTGGGGGAAGCAGCCCGTTAAGACCAAGTGCGTCACGCTCACTCTGACTAAACGATGTTCCCTTATTTAAAGATGGGTCGCGAAGTACTGCGTACCCACGTGCTGCTGTTGTAATGCGCGTGCGACCAGAGCTATCTTTCGATATGTTGGCTTGCCTGCTAAACATTATAACTCTCCGTTTAATCGTTGCGACCCATCGTCGCTTTTTTCGCCAAAAGCCTGTAGTACAGGCGTTATTAGTTACCCATTATCTGATCTTGATAGTTCTTGTGATAGTTCTTGTAATGGTTGTTGCTCATGAATAACTTCTTTTTAAACTGCTTAAGGGATCATTAATGATGCTTATCAATGTAGATTGGCTTATGAAAAAAAACAATATAAAAGTTAGGATGATTTGACGCTTTTTATGGATAGGTATGAGAGAAACAAATAAGCCTTTAATATTAATATTGTTTTATAAAAAATATTGCTTATTTATTTTTAAAGTGATGGATGCAGCTTCTAAGTGAGCAACAAAACAGTCATCATGGAGTGGGTGGCGGAGCCCCGTGGTGCTTCGCCATCAGTTCGCTCATCATCTCAACACTGGAGTCAAGCGGCTCAGCCGGACTTATACCGCCGTGGTCTTTTATTACTGGCACCGGTTAAAAGCCGTCCGCGCTTGGGCGAGGCGTTGGATGCGAGTGGTAAGGCATTGCGCTATTGGCTAGGCGGTCAGGTAGTCGCTATGACGGTAACGGGCGTACTGGTGGGTATCAGCATGTGGCTGCTGGGCGTGCCAGCGCCATTAGGGCTGGGACTAGTTGCCGGTCTTCTGGACTTTGTACCGTTGGTCGGCCCCATTGCCGCCGCTATTCCTGCCCTGCTGTTGGCGTATACGGTCAGCCCTGAGACGGCGCTCTTCGTACTGATGGCTTACGTTATTATTCAGCAGATTGAAGGTAATATTTTGCAGCCTTTGGTGCAGCAGCGTGCCGTCAGCCTGCCACCGGCGCTATTGTTGTTTGCGCTCCTTGCAAGCAGCACGTTGTTTGGCTTACCTGGCGTTATTTTGGCCGCACCCTTGGCGGTTGTTTTATTCGTAATGGTGAATCGTCTCTATGTGGCGCATGAAGACGACGATAAAAAGAGCCGTAATTTTTCGTTAGCCCTGTAACGATTAGCCATAAATGATTTACCCCCTGTTGGCTGGGCGGTAAGCTTATAACGATTATCCACATCGACCAGAGCGCCTGTCTATCCACGGGCGCTTTTGGCGTTACCTATAGGTGAATTTATGTCGACGACGGCTGCCGCGACTCCGGCCAGTTATCGGGTACCACTACTGGCGACTGCGGCGATTGTATTAGGAGCGCTAACGATTGGCGTCATATTTGGCGCTAATACCGGTTTGCTAATGATTGTAGGCGGTCTGCTGGGCATGGTGTTGTATCACGCTGCCTTTGGGTTTACCTCTGCCTGGCGCGTGTTTATTACCGAGCGCCGCGGCCGCGGGCTGCGTGCGCAAATGGTGATGCTGGCCATTGCCGTGGTGCTGTTTTTCCCAGCGCTGGGTGCCGGTACATTGTTTGGTACGCCGGTGAGTGGTTTTGTCTCCCCTATCGGCATTTCCGTGCTGGTGGGCGCGTTTCTTTTCGGGATTGGTATGCAGTTGGGCGGCGGGTGCGCTTCAGGCACGCTGTTTACGGCGGGTGGCGGTAATGCCCGTATGTTGATTACGCTTGTCTTCTTTATCATCGGTTCGGTAATTGGCTCGGCGCATTTTGCGTGGTGGCAGCGTTTGCCAGCGTTTGAGCCGATATCGTTGATTGATATTGCAGGTACGACGGGCGGTATCGCCATCAGCCTGGTACTGTTTGTGGCGATTGCGGTGTTTACCCTCGTGATGGAAAAGCGTCGTCATGGTCAACTTGAACAGGTACCCATGGTTGAGAAACCCGCTACTCTGCGTTGGTTAAGCGGGCCTTGGCCGTTATTGGCGGGTGCCGTGGCCTTGGCGCTGCTGAATTTCGCAACGCTTGCGCTAGCTGGTCGCCCGTGGGGCATTACGTCGGCCTTCGCGCTTTGGGGAGCCAAGGTATATGAATTGTTCGGCGGTAGCGTAACGGGTTGGGGATATTGGCAGGCGCCAGGTAATGCGGCAGCGCTTGACGCTAGCGTGTGGAGTGATATGACGACGGTCATGAACGTCGGTATTATGTTGGGCGCTTTAATGGCTGCACATTTGGCCGGTCGGTTTGCGCCTAATTTTAGAATCCCTCTGCGCTCGGTGGTGGCTGCGGTAATTGGTGGCTTAATGCTGGGTTATGGCGCGCGCCTGGCGTTTGGTTGCAACATCGGTGCTTACTTCAGTGGTATCGCGTCGGGTAGCTTGCACGGTTGGGTGTGGCTGGTGGCTGCCTTTGCGGGCAATATTGTCGGTGTGAAGCTGCGTCCGCTGTTCTTTACCGGTGAAGCAGGGCGCCAGCCAGCGGCAAAAACCTGCTAATTATAACGTATTGATTTTCAGCTGCCCCGGCAAATGTCGGGGCATTTTTTTGGCTAGAGAAGTATGACTGTGCCACCTTTGTCGTAGTGACATGGTACATTATGTCGATAAACCGTAAACGCTTGAAATTGCTGCGATGCAGCGGTAATGGAAAAGAAGAGAGCCCCTATGACGACGAGTAAGCGCCCCTTATATATTCCTTACGCCGGTCCTTCCTTACTTGAAATGCCGCTATTGAACAAAGGCAGCGCGTTTACTCAAGAGGAGCGTTTGGCGTTTAACTTGATTGGTTTGCTGCCGCAAAATGTTGAAACCATTGATGATCAGCTAGAGCGCGCTTATCGGCAGTACCAGCAGTGCAATAGCGATCTTGAGCGCCATATTTATTTGCGCGCCATTCAAGACGACAACGAAACGCTCTACTTCCGCTTGGTATCTGAGCATCTTGAAGAGATGCTGCCGATCATCTATACGCCAACCGTTGGCCAGGCATGTCAGGAATTTTCCAATATTTATCGCAATCACCGGGGCTTGTTTATCGGCTACCAGGACCGCGATCATCTGGATGATATTCTGCGCAGCGCCACCAAGGATAACGTTAAAGTTATCGTAGTCACTGACGGCGAACGTATTTTAGGGCTGGGTGACCAGGGGATCGGTGGTATGGGGATTCCCATTGGTAAGCTGGCGCTTTATACCGCCTGTGGCGGTATTAGTCCGGCCCATACGCTACCCATCGTGATTGATGTGGGCACTAATAATCAGGCGCTGCTGGATGACCCCATGTACATGGGCTGGCGCCATAAACGCGTGGGCCAGGAAGAGTACAACGCCTTTATGGCAGCGTTCATCTCAGCGCTGAAGCGCCGCTGGCCGAATGTTTTGCTGCAGTTTGAAGATTTTGCCCAAGCCAACGCCGTACCGCTGCTTGAGCGCTATCGCAACGAGTTGTGCTGCTTTAACGATGATGTTCAGGGCACGGCATCCGTTGTCGTGGGAACGCTCATGGCAGCCTGTCAGGCGCGTGAAGAAAGCATTGCCCAGCAACGCGTGGTGTTTGTTGGCGGTGGTTCAGCCGGTTGTGGTATCGCCGAGCAGGTCGTGGTGGCCATGGAGGCCGAAGGTCTCTCCGAACATGAAGCGCGTGCGCGTATTTTTGTTGTCGACCGCGAAGGCTTGATGACGACGGATCAAGAGTGGCAGCGCGATTTTCAGCGTCGTTTGGCCCACGATCCTGCGCTGGTCGCGGATTGGAATGGCCAAGGGTTGGAAGAAACCATTGCCCAGATGAAACCGACTATTCTGGTCGGTGTTTGCGGTCAGCGTGGGATATTCACCGAGCAGGTGGTTAAAACCATGCATGCAGGCTGTGAGCACCCGGTGATTATGCCGCTCTCTAATCCAACGTCTCAGGCAGAAGCTGTTCCTGAGGATGTGATCCGCTGGACCGACGGCCAAGCACTGGTCGCCACCGGTAGTCCGTTTGCTCCTGTGGTGTATAACGGGCGCACATACCCCATTGCCCAGTGCAACAACGCGTATATCTTCCCGGGCATCGGGTTGGGCGTCATTGCTTCGAATGCAAATCGGGTGACCGATGAGATGTTGATGAGCGCGTCTCGTGCGCTGGCGCGTGAAGCACCCATCGTTAAAGAGGGTAAAGGTGCGCTGTTACCGCCGCTTTCGCGTATTCGTGACATCAGCCAGTCGATTGCCTTTGAAGTAGCCGCCACTGCTCAGCATAACGGCGTTGCGCTAACGACCAGTGGCACCAAACTGCGCGAAGACATCGAGAAAGCAAGCTGGTCACCTGAGTATCGTACCTATCGCCGCCGCGCCGTTTAAACGAGCGCTCATAAAAAACCCCCACCGAGGTGGGGGCATACAAGCATTGGTAGGTATTACTTATGCGGCGCCGATCATTTTGCGCAGCACGTAGTGAAGGATACCACCATGACGGTAGTAAGCCAGCTCATTGACCGTATCAATTCGACACTTGGCATCAACGGTATGCTCTTTTTCACCGGTTTTAATCACTACCTGCACCGTTTTGCCGGGGCTTAAATCACTTAGTCCCGCAATGGATATCTCTTCATCGCCGGTTAATCCCAGCGTTTCGCGGGTTTCACCTTCCGGGAACTGCAGCGGCACCACGCCCATGCCGATCAGGTTGGAGCGGTGAATACGCTCAAAGGATTCCGCGAGAACCGCGCGAACGCCTAGCAAGCGCGTACCTTTGGCTGCCCAGTCACGCGAAGAGCCGGTGCCATACTCTTTACCAGCAATAACGACCAGCGGTGTGCCAGCCTCTTGGTATTTCATGGCGGCATCGTAAATCGCCATTTGCTCGCCACTGGGAACATAGCGCGTTTCGCCGCCGACCACGCCGTCCAGCATCTCGTTTTTGATACGTACGTTGGCAAAGGTGCCGCGCATCATGACCTCATGATTCCCCCGGCGCGAGCCGTAGGAGTTAAAGTCGACCGGCTTAACGCCATGTTCTTGCAGGTAACGGCCTGCGGGGCTATCCGGTTTGATCGCGCCTGCGGGTGAAATATGGTCAGTGGTCACCGAGTCGCCCAGCATGGCCAGAACGCGGGCATTGCTGACGTCCTCGATCGCATCTGGTTCGCGTCCCATGCCTTCAAAGAAGGGTGGGTGCTGGATGTAAGTAGATTCGGGCCATTGGTAGACCTGACTTTCAGGAACATCAATTGCCTGCCAGGTTTCATCGCCTTTAAATACCTCACCGTACTCTTTACGGAACATATCAGTATTTACTTTCTCGACGGCCTCGGCAATTTCGGCTTGAGAGGGCCAAATATCCTTTAGATAAACCGGGTTGCCGTCACTGTCCTGGCCGAGTGGCTCCTGGGTTAAATCACGCTGTACATTGCCCGCCAGCGCATAAGCGACGACCAAGGGGGGAGAGGCAAGCCAGTTGGTTTTGACCAGCGGATGAACACGGCCTTCAAAGTTACGGTTGCCTGAAAGGACCGATGCGACGGTTAAATCTCCCTGGTTTACCGCTTTCTCAATCGCTTCAGGCAGTGGGCCTGAGTTGCCGATGCATGTCGTGCAGCCATAACCCACCAGGTTAAAGCCCAGCGCATTCAAATCCTCGTTCAAGTTGGCCGCGGCCAGGTAGTCGGTGACGACCTTGGAGCCAGGCGCCAGCGAGGTTTTAACCCAAGGCTTAGTGGTTAGGCCTTTTTCACGCGCTTTGCGCGCCAGTAGGCCTGCAGCCATCATCACGCTGGGGTTGGACGTATTGGTGCATGAGGTGATGGCAGCAATGACCACCGCGCCCGGGTCCAGGCTGAAATCCTGGTCGTCAATGGTGACTTTCTGGCTGGAGGCGTGCTTGAAGTCCCCCTCAAGGCTGCGCTCAATGCCCACGGCTGTCTGGCCGCCTTCTGAGTCGAATTTGCCTTTTTCCGCGTTGGGCTGTGCCTTGGCATCCTCCTGCATGACTTTATTAAAGGCGGCGGCCATGTCTTTTAAGGCAACGCGATCCTGCGGGCGTTTAGGGCCAGCGAGACTGGCTTCCACTTCGGTCATATCAAGGTGCAGGGCATCGGTGAACACTGGCTCATCGCCTGGCTCACGCCATAAGCCCTGCATTTTGCTATAGGCTTCTACTAGCGCAATCTGGTCATCTTCGCGCCCGGTTAAGCGCATATAGTTTAGCGTTTCGTCATCGACCGGGAAGAAGCCGCAGGTAGCGCCGTATTCCGGGGCCATATTGGCAATGGTGGCGCGGTCAGCAAGCGGCAGGTCTTTTAGGCCATCGCCGTAGAATTCGACAAACTTACCCACAACCCCTTTTTTGCGCAGCATCTCCGTCACGGTGAGTACCAGGTCGGTGGCGGTAATGCCTTCTCGCAGTTTGCCGGTCAGTTTGAAGCCGATAACTTCTGGGATCAGCATGGAGACTGGCTGGCCGAGCATGGCCGCTTCCGCCTCAATACCACCCACGCCCCAGCCTAGCACGCCCAGGCCGTTGATCATGGTGGTGTGGGAGTCGGTGCCCACGAGGGTATCCGGGTAGGCAAATGTGATGCCGTCCTCTTCCTTGGTCCACACGCTTCGGCCCAGGTACTCAAGGTTTACCTGATGGCAAATGCCGGTGCCGGGCGGCACCACGCTGAAGTTATTAAAGGCCTGTTGGCCCCAGCGCAGAAACTCATAACGCTCACGGTTGCGCTGCATTTCAATTTCGACGTTCTCTTCAAACGCTGTCGCGTTACCAAACTTGTCGACCATGACCGAGTGGTCAATCACCAGGTCAACCGGGGAAAGAGGATTGATGCGGGCCGGGTCTTCACCCAGTTTTTCTACCGCTGCGCGCATGGAGGCCAAATCGACCACACCGGGTACGCCGGTGAAATCCTGCATTAATACGCGCGCCGGGCGATAACCGATTTCACGACTGGATTTGCCCTCTTTCTGCCAATCGACAAGGGCTTGCATATCGTCTTTTTCAACGCTTTCATCGTCGGCAAAGCGCAGTTGGTTTTCGAGTAAAATTTTGAGCGACTTGGGGAGTCGGTCAATGTTGCCAAGCGCATCGGCCGCCTTGGGAAGGCTGTAGTAGCGGTACTGTTTGCTACCTACTTCCAACGTTTGAAGCGTATCGGGTGTATTGCTCATGCCTTTCTCCTCTCATTGCGTTGCACGGTATGTCACGCCGCGAAACGGTCACAGTCTTCCTTTTTAGTATGGCTTACATAGTAGTAGGACATGGGTGTTTATAAAGGTTGATTCAAGGTGTCTTCGCCTAATAGTCAATACTTAACCTTGCAATAGCTTGTACTTGGCACCATTTCAGGCAAACTCTTTGCGACTTTATCAGCTAGACATTTACAAGGTGGTGTCATGGAAACGCGTCATGAACGTTTGATTATTCTTGGGTCCGGCCCGGCAGGTTATACAGCGGCCGTGTATGCAGCACGGGCTAACTTAAAGCCTTTGCTGATCACCGGAATGCAAGCGGGTGGCCAGTTAACCACCACGACAGACGTTGATAATTGGCCAGGCGATGCCCAAGGGGTACAAGGCCCTGAGCTGATGGAGCGGATGAAAGCGCACGCCGAGCGCTTTAATACCGAGGTGCTGTTCGATCATATCAATGAAGTTAGCCTTGATGAAAAACCGTTCACCCTCAAGGGCGACAGCGGTATTTACACCTGTGACGCGCTGATTGTGGCCACGGGCGCCAGTGCTCGCTATATCGGGCTACCGTCTGAGCAGCAGTTTATGGGCCAAGGTGTTTCAGCATGTGCCACCTGCGACGGGTTCTTCTACCGTAACCAGGAAGTCATTGTGGTGGGCGGCGGCAATACGGCCGTGGAAGAGGCGCTGTATCTCTCTAATATTGCGTCGAAAGTTACTCTGGTACACCGCCGCGACTCCCTTCGCGCGGAAAAGATCCTGCAAGACAAGCTGTTTGAAAAAGTTGAAGCGGGCACCATTGCGCTGGAGTGGTTCCAGGAAATTGATGAAGTACTGGGCGATAACACCGGTGTTACCGGCGTACGGTTGAAATCAACACTGGATGGTACGGTAAAAGAAATCCAGGCGCCGGGACTCTTTATTGCCATCGGCCATCACCCCAACACCGGGATGTTTGAAGGCCAGCTGGTCATGAACGGCGGCTATATCAAGGTGAATTCGGGGCTTGAAGGAAATGCTACCGCCACCAGTGTGCCGGGTGTGTTCGCGTGTGGCGATGTGATGGATCACATCTATCGTCAGGCGATTACTTCGGCGGGCAGTGGCTGTATGGCCGCGCTGGATGCCGAGCGTTATCTGGACGGTATCGCCTAATAAAGTTGTTCAAGAAGGGAAAGCCGCCTGCCGCTAACAGCTGTCTGGCGGCTTTGACACGCGGGCCCGGCCAAGCGTACTAAGTACCAGGCTCGCTCCCGCAGTGTTGTTGTGTGTACTGGCAGGGCAGATGGAGAACGTACTGTTAAACCCCGTGGCATGCCCGAGCGGGGTGTATTTGATCCGCGCATGACCGTTCTTGCTAACGTTAACGCCGTTGGTTGATGGAAACACCCGGATTATCTCGTCTTTATGGATACCGCGGGTCTTGTCGGCGCTAACCACCATCAGTTCATTCCCCCAATCACGGGCACAAGCGCTGCGGTCAGCCGTCGCGGGGCACAAGGTAATATCGCGGTGCTGAGTAATGGCGGTACTGCGGGCTAACGTGAGTGCGGTTTGTAGTCGGTTCACTTCGCTGGTGACCGCAGTACGCTCATTCAGTGACTGAAAGCTGGGGATGCCCCAAACCGCCAACATGCCTGCCAGAATCAGCACAATTAGCAGTTCAATGAGTGTAAACCCTTGAAGGTAGGTTGGATATTCGCTGTGCTTGTGCGTCATGCAGTCTTCCCCGTGACTTGACCTGCTCGGCCTCCTCGCTATGCTCACTGTCCGTATCCGGCCTGGGCCGGTCATCAAGTAAGCCAGAGTAGGCAATGCCTGTGAGCGATTTTCTAATTATTGGCGGCGGTGTGATCGGCATGCTGACCGCATTGCAGTTAGCGGATGCCGGTCAGCAGGTCACCCTTGTTGAGCGTGGCATGTGTGGCAAAGAGGCCTCTTGGGCGGGTGGTGGCATTGTATCACCGCTCTATCCGTGGCGTTACGCACCGCCTATTTCGCAACTTTCTCGCTGGTCGGAAGGAGTTTACCCAACGCTTGCGCTACGTTTGCTGGAAGAAACCGGCATTGACCCTGAGTATCGTCAAAAGGGATTGCTCTATTTAAATGTCGATGATGACGATAAAGCACTGCAGTGGGCGCGTCAGCTAGGCAAGCCGCTGGTGCAAGTTAACGCTGATTTTGTGCAACAAAAAGAACCCGATGTTGCCATTGCCCATGAAAATGCCTTGTGGATGCCAACCCTTGGCAGTGTGCGAAACCCACGGCTTGGCCAAGCGCTGCGCGCTAAATTGCTCGCCATGCCCAGTGTAACGCTACAGGAGCAGTGCGAGGTTCGTGGCGTAATACGCCGTGGCGGCCAGGTGGTGGGCGTTAACACCTCGCAAGGCGTGGTGGAAGCGGGGCGGTTGGTAGTGTGCGGGGGTGCCTGGAGTGCAGGGCTTTTGGCAACGCTTGACGTGGCTTTACCCGTACGCCCAGTGAAAGGCCAGATGATCGCCTACCAGGCACCTGCCGGGCTTGTGCAGCGGGTTGTCTTGAAAGATGGTCGCTATGTAATTCCGCGTAGCGACGGTCTGCTGCTCGTCGGCTCCACCCTGGAAGACACCGGGTTTGATAAAGCTACCGACGAAGAGGCGCTGGCCTCGTTAAAGCAGAGCGCTGAGCGTATTGTTCCTGCGCTGGCGGATTGCCCGGTTGCTTATCACTGGGCAGGCCTTCGCCCCGGCTCACCAGATGGCACTCCGTTTATTGGCGCACTTCCAGAGTTGCCCAACGTCTATGTAAACGCCGGGCATTACCGCAATGGGCTCGTGCTGGCGCCTGCTTCCACCCATTTATTGGTGGACCAGTTGCTTGAACGGACGCCGCTGATTGACCCTACGCCCTTCTTGCCGACGCAAGCACGTTTAAAGGGTTAAGCGCCGTCGTTTTTATCCTGCTGTTCTTGAAGATAACGGTCGCGATGGGCGCTGCAGCAGAACCACTGTTCATGGTCGCGCAGTGCCTCGCTTTCCGGCACATGGACCTCACACCAGCGGCAGCGCACCATTTGGCCGCCTTCTTGACGGTTCAAGGCATTGCGCTCCGCATCGCGGTCGAGTTTGTGCTGCCGATACATGCCGTAAAGCTTTAGGCCTGCATAAAACAGTACGGCGAAAATTATCAAGCGAATAATCAAAAGGTTCATCCTTGCGAGTCCTCCTAAACGGAGCCGAAAACGATCAATGCGAATGCGGGCTTTGCCAGCAGGCGGTCCTTGCGGGACAATGCATTGACGCAGGTAATAATGTTCCAAAGATTCTCAAGAGATTTTAACGCCCATGCAAGACTTAACGCTGGTAATGGCCCAACTCGATCCGCTTGTCGGGGATATTCCCGGTAATGCGGCGCGTGCTATTGAAGCCGTGCGCGAAGCGCGCATTGAGCATGGGGCGGATATTGTTATCTTCCCTGAGCTGTTTTTATCCGGTTATCCACCGGAAGATTTATTGCTGCGCCCCTCCATGGAAGCTCGACTGCGCGAAGCGCGGGCCAAAATGGCAGAAAAAGTCGCCCGCGACGTGCTGGTGATTATTGGTTATCCGGGGACCCGCGAAGGCAAGTGCTATAACCTGGCGGGCGTGCTGTATAACGGCCAGTGGGAGGCCGAATACGCCAAGCAAGCGCTGCCCAATTACCAGGTTTTCGACGAGCAGCGCTACTTTACCCCAGGCACAGAGCCGTTGGTGTATGAGCATAAAGGTGCCAAGCTCGGGCTTTTAATTTGTGAGGACCTGTGGGAAGGCGCGCCTGCACGTGCTGCCACCGCCGCCGGGGCGGAAGTGCTGATTAGCCTGAACGCCTCCCCTTATCATCAGGATAAACCAGGCGAACGGCTCCGCTTGCTGGAGCTGCGCGCGCAAGATGTAAATCGCCCGATCGTGTATGTGAATACCATTGGTGGCCAGGATGAGCTGGTGTTCGACGGCGGTTCCAGTTGTGTGGATGCCCAGGGCCAGCTAAAAGTGCTTGCTCCGTATTGGCAGGCAGGCTTAATGCCGGTGCAACTGTTGCAAACCAGCGCCTCCACCTGGGAGCCGCAGTCAGGTGAAATTGAGCCGGATGCCGAGCCAGAAGAGAGCCTTTACTGCGCGCTGGTAACGGGGCTGCGTGATTACGTCAATAAAAGTGGCTTTGAAGGCGTGGTGCTGGGTCTTTCCGGCGGAATCGACTCGGCGCTGTCCTTGGCGATTGCAGTAGACGCACTGGGCCCACAGCGCGTTCAGGCAGTGATGATGCCGTACCACTACACTGCGGATATTTCCCGGCAGGATGCTGCCCTTCAGGCAGAAATGCTTGGCGTGCATTACGACGTTTTGCCTATCGAATCCATGGTCGATGCCTTTATGGCGACGCTTTCGGAAAGCTTTGCGGGCACTGAACGTGATACCACCGAAGAGAACCTCCAGTCGCGCTGTCGGGGCGTACTGCTGATGGCACTTTCCAATAAGAAAGGCCTGATGGTACTGACCACCGGCAACAAGAGTGAAATGGCGGTGGGCTATGCCACGCTGTATGGCGACATGGTGGGCGGCTATAACGCTATCAAGGATGTCTATAAAACCTGGGTATACCGCCTGGCTCGCTGGCGTAATACGCAGTCTCCTGCTATTCCTGAGCGCGTCATTGAGCGTCCGCCCAGCGCAGAGCTAGCGCCTGATCAGCAGGATAGTGATTCGCTACCGGATTACGATGTGTTGGACGCTATCCTCATGTGCTATATCGAAGGTGACATGAGTGCTGAAGCGATTATCGCAGCGGGTTATGACCATGAAGATGTCTATCAAGTGGTCAAGCTGGTAGACCGCTGTGAGTACAAACGCCGCCAGGCCCCGGTGGGCGTGCGCGTCACATCGCGCGGCTTTGGACGTGATCGCCGTTACCCGATTGTTAACGGTTGGCAGCCAGGTGATTAACAGGTATTAGCGTAACGCCAACTAAAAAACCACGCCTCGGCGTGGTTTTTTTTGAGGGTAAACCGTACTGTCATCAATCCATTGCGTTAGTTTTAGTGCTTGGGTACAAAGCGGCCGCCTTGAAGTTGCTCGTGATCGGGAGCATTTTCACGCAGTACGGTGATGACTTCTTGAGCGCGATCGTTCATGCCCAAACCCTGATAACCCTCGATCATAACGGCCAGTGCGTCGCGGGTGGCATTGGATTCCGGATAGTGCTCAATCACCCAGCGGCCGCGCTCGACAGCGGCTAGATAAGCACCGCGGCGGAGGTAGTAGTCAGCAACATGCAATTCATGTTGGGCCAGCAAGTCGCGTAAATAAATAATGCGCTGCTGCGCATCCGGGGCGTATTCACTTTGCGGGTAGCGCTGGATCAGTTCACGAAAGTCGTTGTACGCATCACGCGAGGCGCCTATGTCGCGCTTGGAAATATCAATTAAGCGAAGGCGCTCAAGGCTGAAACGACCCGCCTGCCAGGCAGAAAGTCCGCGCAGGTAGTAGGCATAATCAACCTGCGGGTGGTCGGGGTGCAGGCGAATAAACCGACTGGCGGCAGCGCGTGCTTCTTCCCAGTCACCATTTTCATAGTAGGCGTACACCAGCTCTAATTGCGCCTGTTCAGCATGGGGGCCGAAAGGGTAGCGCGTATCCAACGCTTCCAGTCGCTCAATCGCAATGGGGTAGCGATTGCTATCCAGCGCGGTGCGAGCAAGTTCGTAGAGCTCACGCTCTTGCACTCCGGAAAACTCATCTTCTTCTTCCGGGGTCGTGTCATTACTGGCGCAGCCTGCCAATAAGGCAAGACTTAAAGCAAGGGCACCAAAGCGGTTGGCAGCAGAAAAAACGCGCATCATCATCCTCGTTGCAAACAAGCCTCAATCACCGAAAAGCGACGATGGCCATAAGTAGAAATGGTAGAATAGGTCGCAGTAAGCCCACTATAAATCACCTCGACGCAAAACGCAGGCTTAGTGGCGTTTTGTCGAGTGTTGTCAAAGGAAATAACGTCATGCCCCGGATAGTTGAAGCCATGCAGCGCGTGCCCGCAACACTTGCAGGTGCACGGTTGGATCAAGCAGCGGCGGAGTTATTCAGCGATTACTCACGCGAGCGCCTGAAAGCATGGATCAACGCGGGTGAGCTAACCATCGATGGCGCCCAGGCCAAGCCGAAAGCGAAGCTGCACGGTGATGAAATGCTGGTGTTAAAGGCCACCATTGAAGAAGATCTGCGTTTTGAAGCGCAGGACATACCGCTGAGTATTGTCTATGAAGATGATGCTGTGATGGTGATCAACAAACCTACCAATATGGTGGTGCATCCTGCGGCGGGCAATCGTGATGGCACTTTGCTCAACGCGCTGCTTTATCATCATCCGGCACTTGCTGAAGTGCCTCGCGCGGGGATCGTTCACCGTTTGGATAAAGATACCACTGGCTTGATGATGGTGGCTAAAACCATTCAAGCGCAAACGGCCCTGGTTGAGCAACTGCAGGCACGCAGCGTATCACGCCAGTATGACGCGGTGGTGATCGGTAAGCCCGTGGCAGGCAGCACCATTGATGCGCCTATTGGCCGCCATCCTAAAGACCGTAAACGCCAGGCTGTCACCAACGCTGGTAAACCTGCCGTGACCCACTTTCGCGTTGTGGAGCGTTTTCGTGCGCATACGCACGTTCGCTGTAAGCTGGAAACCGGACGCACGCATCAGATTCGCGTGCATATGTCCCATGCCCGTTACCCATTGATTGGCGACCCGCTCTATAGCGGACGTGCCAAGCTGCCACCTGGTGCTGCCGGACCGCTTAAGGAGATCCTGCGTGAGTTCCCGCGCCAGGCGCTGCATGCCCGCGAGCTAAGCTTTGTGCACCCGGTGAGTGGTGAAACACTGACTTTTTACGCCGATCTGCCCGATGATCTACTAATGTTGTTGGACTACCTGCGCGAAGACAGTGAGACCATGCAATGAGTGATGCCATTGATTTACGGCCAACGCTACTAATACCGGATTGGCCTGCGCCTGATAATGTGCAGGCCTTTGTGAGCACCCGGGAAACGGGCCCTAGCCAGGAAGAATTTGCCGCTTTTAACCCCGCCTCTCACGTCGGTGATAACCCTGAGCATGTGGCGCTTTGCCGCCGCTTGATGCAAAAAGAGATTGGCGATGAGCGCCCGCTGCTATGGCTAAATCAAACGCATGGCGCGCGCGTTCAGCAGGGCTACCAGGCCGACGTGCCAGAGGCAGATGCTGCCGTCGCCACCTCCAATGAATACGCCTGTGTCGTGCTGACCGCAGACTGCCTGCCGGTGATGTTTTGTAATCAAGCCGGGACACAGGTGGCCGTTGCTCACGCCGGTTGGCGGGGGCTGGCCGGAGGCGTTTTAGAGGCGACGGTGGCCGCCATGAATAGCGAGCCCGAGGATATTCTCGTATGGCTAGGCCCGGCTATTTCCAATGCTCAGTTTGAAGTTGGGCCGGAAGTGTATGGCGCCTTTGTTGCCGTACACCCAGAAACGGCGGAAGCGTTTGACCATAGTCCCTATCGAATGGGGCACTACATGGCCGATTTGTACCGGCTGGCGCGGTTTCGCTTGGAAGCACTCGGTGTTGAACATATTAGCGGTGGGCACTTCTGTACTGCCTGCGAATCGCGTTTTTACTCTTATCGTCGTGATGGCGGTACGACGGGGCGCATGGCCAGTGTGATCTGGGTCAAAAAATAACCAGGTTGGCATTATCTCCTCTTGAAAACGGCGGAACTAGCACCATTTAACTTACAAAGCTAATATTTATTAGGAAAGTGGACAGCAGTTTTTTCCGAAACGCCGTGCGTTCGGGCGCAGGGCTAATCCAAGAGGCTCACTATGCGTTTTGATAAGTTTACTGCCAAGCTTCAGGCCGCTATTGCTGAAGCGCAATCCTTGGCCGTTGGCCGCGGTCATAACCAGTTAGACCCTTCTCATCTTCTTCTTGCGCTACTGGATACCAAGGATACGGGTATTAAAGCCCTGATCGAAAAATCCGGAGGCTCAAGCTCGCGTCTGCGTGATGGGTTAGTGCAGCAGCTTGATAACTTACCTAAAGTAAGCCAGTTCGATGGCGAAGTGCAGCCATCACGGGATTTCATTAAATTATTCAACCTGACCGACCGTGAAGCACAAGCGCGTGGCGACCAATTCATTGCCAGCGAACTCGTGCTGCTGGCGGCGCTGGAAATGAATGGCCCGCTTGCCAAGTTAATGAAAGAGGCGGGCGTTAACCGGAAGTCCCTTGAGGCGGCGATTAATAGCCTGCGCGGTGGGGCAAGCGTTGATGATCCTAACGCTGAAGATCAGCGGGAATCGCTCAACAAGTACACCCTTGACCTTACTCAGCGCGCGCTGGATGGCAAGCTTGACCCGGTGATTGGTCGTGATGATGAAATCCGTCGCACCATTCAGGTATTGCAGCGCCGTACCAAAAATAACCCGGTTTTGATTGGCGAGCCTGGCGTCGGTAAAACGGCGATTGTTGAAGGGTTGGCGCAGCGTATCGTTAATGGTGAAGTGCCGGAAGGCTTAAGAGACAAACGCGTACTGTCGCTGGATATGGGCTCGCTGCTAGCAGGTGCCAAATTCCGTGGTGAGTTCGAAGAGCGCTTAAAGTCGGTTCTCAAAGAGCTTGCCCAGGAAGAGGGGCGGGTCATTCTGTTTATCGATGAGTTGCACACCATGGTCGGCGCCGGTAAGGCGGAAGGCGCGATGGACGCGGGCAATATGCTCAAACCTGCGCTTGCACGGGGTGAGCTGCACTGCGTAGGCGCGACCACGCTGGATGAGTATCGCAAATATATTGAAAAGGACGCGGCACTTGAGCGTCGGTTCCAGAAAGTGTTGGTCGATGAGCCGACGGAAGAAGATACCGTGGCCATTCTGCGCGGCTTAAAAGAGCGTTATGAAGTGCACCACGGCGTGGATATTACCGACTCGGCAATTATTGCCGCGGCGAAGCTGTCCACTCGCTATATCACTGATCGGCAGTTGCCCGATAAAGCGATAGATCTGATTGATGAAGCGGCTTCGCGGATTCGTATGGAGCTTGATTCCAAGCCCGAAGCAATGGACCGCCTGGACCGGCGTTTAATCCAGCTCAAGATGGAGCGGGAAGCGCTTAAAAAAGAGACCGACGAGGCGACTAAAAAACGCCTTGAAGCGCTTAACAACCAGATTCATGAGTTTGAGCGCGAGTATGCCGACCTGGATGAAGTCTGGAAGGCAGAAAAAGCCAGTATCCAAGGCTCGGCTCAGTTCAAGGCAGAGCTGGAGCAGGCACGCCTTGACCTGGAACAGGCACGACGGCAGGGCGATTTAGGGCGCATGTCGGAAATTCAGTACGGGCAAATCCCTGAGCTGGAAAAGAAAATTGCCGAAAGCGGTGAAAGTGAAGCCGATATTACCAAGCACCAACTGCTGCGCTCCAACGTGACGGAAGAGGAAATAGCAGAGGTGGTATCGCGCTGGACTGGCATTCCGGTGTCCAAAATGCTGGAAGGCGAGCGCGATAAATTGCTGCGGATGGAAGATGCTCTGCATGAGCGGGTCATTGGCCAGGATGAGGCAGTTGAAGCTGTTGCCAACGCCGTGCGGCGCTCACGTGCGGGGTTGTCCGACCCTAACCGGCCGAACGGTTCGTTCCTGTTCCTTGGGCCTACCGGGGTGGGTAAAACCGAGCTTTGCAAGTCATTGGCCAACTTCCTGTTCGACACAGAAGAGGCCATGGTGCGTATCGATATGTCGGAATTCATGGAGAAGCACTCTGTGGCGCGGTTGATTGGTGCGCCTCCCGGCTATGTAGGTTACGAAGAGGGCGGCTATTTAACCGAGGCGGTGCGCCGTAAACCTTACTCCGTGCTGTTGCTGGATGAGGTGGAAAAGGCCCACCCGGATGTTTTCAATATTCTGCTGCAGGTATTGGAAGATGGCCGGTTAACGGATGGCCAAGGCCGCACGGTGGACTTTCGCAATACCGTGATCGTGATGACCTCTAACATGGGCTCAGACATTATTCAGCGCATGGGCGGTGACGTCAGCGCTGACAAAGAAAGCGCCTATGAGGACATGAAAAACAAGGTCATGGAGGTGGTGGGCAATCACTTCCGCCCTGAGTTGATCAACCGGATTGATGAAGTGGTCGTCTTCCATGCCTTGGGTCAGGAGCAAATTCAGGCAATTGCAGGCATTCAACTGGAGCGCTTGAGAGCCCGCTTGGCTGAGCACGATTTAGGCCTTGAGGTGAGCGATGACGCTATGGCGCAGCTGGCGGTTGTTGGGTTTGACCCTGTCTATGGCGCGCGGCCACTCAAGCGCGCTATTCAGAGCCGGATCGAGAATCCGCTGGCGCAAGACTTGCTGGCAGGCAAGTTTTCACCCGGCGATGTTATTCGGGTGAGTGCCTCGGACGGTAAGCTTGCGTTTAATAGCTAACCGCTCACTGATAATCAGACGTTCCTGGTTATAACCATATGCCCCGCTCGGCCTTGCCGGCGGGGCTTTTTTTGTCTCAAATCGCTTCTTTGCACATTCATCGGGCATTGATGGTTGACATGCCAAGAGGCTAATGGAATCTTATCTGTTCCTGATTTGCGGGCGCGGACCTACGGGTAACCCCTTTTCACCGCGCGAAGGGTAGGCGTAAGCCTTTACCCGCCGAAGGACTTCCGGGTTTGAGCTAACCGCTCAGCCTGGCCAACGCCCCGACACGGCAATCAGCCGTGAAAGAGAGCCACTGATATATGTTGTCATGGATCAGTGCCTCTCAGAGAGTGCAGGCCCTAACCGGGCCGTATGCCAGGGTTTGGCATCAGGTGCCGGCATGGGCCGGCAGCGGCATACCGCCGCACTCGACACCGCAGGATGTCCTGCGGATCGCACTCGAGACCTCCAGGGGAGAAATACAGTGGAACTGCTTTCCGGCGCAGATATGATCGCCCGCTTCTTGAAAGATGAGGGCGTTGAGTACATTTATGGTTATCCCGGCGGCGCGGCGCTGCATATTTATGATGCGCTGTTCCGCCAGGACGATGTGAAGCACATTCTTGTGCGTCACGAACAAGCGGCCACGCATGCCGCCGACGGTTACGCTCGCGCCTCGGGTAAGCCAGGTGTGGTGCTGGTCACATCAGGGCCTGGTGCAACCAATGCCGTCACCGGTATTGCGACCGCCTATATGGATTCCATTCCGATGGTGGTGCTGTGCGGCCAAGTGGCCAGCCATCTGATTGGCGAAGACGCCTTCCAGGAAACCGATATCGTGGGTGTCACCCGGCCTATCGTGAAGCACAGCTTTTCGATTCGTCATCCGTCTGAAATTCCGGAAGTGCTTAAAAAAGCCTTTTATCTGGCTTCTACCGGGCGCCCCGGCCCTGTGGTGGTCGATATTCCCAAGGATATGACCGCGCCGACCGAGCGCTACGAGTACATCTACCCGAAAAAGGTCAAGCTGCGCTCGTATAACCCGGTGACACGTGGCCATACAGGGCAGATTAAAAAAGCCATCGAGCTAATGCTTAAAGCCAAGCGCCCGGTGTTTTATACCGGTGGTGGTGTAGTAACCGGTAAGGCCAGTGAAGGCTTAACCGATCTGGTCAAAAAGCTGGGTTTCCCGATTACCACCACGCTGATGGGCATTGGCGCGTACCCGCAAAGTGATCGTCAAAGCCTTGGCTGGCTGGGCATGCACGGCTCTTATGAGTCCAACATGGCCATGCACCACGCTGATTTGATTATCGCTATTGGTGCACGCTTTGATGACCGGGTTACCAACAACACGTCGAAGTTCTGCCCCACGGCGAAAATTATTCACGTCGATGTTGATCCCAGCTCTATCTCTAAAACCGTGCGTGCCGATGTGCCTATCGTAGGGCCTGCCGCTAGCGTTATTAATGAGATGATTAGCCTGGTTCAGGGCCATCCCATTGCGCATCCTGAAGCACTTGCTGAGTGGTGGGAAAAGATCGACGGCTGGCGTGCCGAGCGTAAAGGCAAGCTTTACGAGCCCTCCAAGCCAGGTGAAGCGTTAAAGTCGCAGGAAGTTGTTGAAGCGCTGTGCCGGATAACGCGCGGTGAAGCATTTGTTACGACCGACGTAGGTCAGCACCAGATGTTTGCGGCTCAGTACTACAAGTTTGATAAGCCCAACCGGCTGATTACCTCAGGCGGTCTTGGCACCATGGGCTTTGGCTTCCCGGCCGCCATGGGGATCAAGCAGAACTACCCGGACGACGACGTCGTGTGTGTTACCGGGGAAGGCAGCTTCCAGATGATGATGCAGGAACTTTCCACCTGTAAGCAGTACGGCGTAGGTGTCAAAATTCTCAATCTGAACAATGCCTCGCTAGGCATGGTGCGTCAGTGGCAGGACCTGAACTACAAGTCACGTCATGCGCACTCTTATATGGAATCACTGCCTGATTTCCATCTGTTGATTGAGGCTTATGGGTTTACCGCGATTACCGTCACTACTCAGGATGAGCTTGAACCCGCGCTTGAGCGTGCGTTTGCCGACAAGCACGAACTGGTGTTCCTTGACGTGAAGGTGGATCCTTTCGAGCACGTCTACCCGATGCAGGTGCCATTAGGCTCCATGCGCGACATGCTGCTGTCTAAAACGGAGCGTACCTGATGCGACATATCATCTCGATTCTGTTGGAAAACGAACCGGGTGCGCTGTCACGTGTGGTCGGCCTGTTTTCCCAGCGTAACTTCAACATTGAAACGCTTAACGTAGCGCCTACGGAAGATGCGTCGCTTTCGCGGTTGACGGTGACCACGGTTGGCGATGATCGTGTCATTGAGCAGATCACCAAGCACCTCAACAAGCTGATTGATGTGGTGAAGCTGGTTGACTTGACCGAAGGCAACCACATCGAGCGTGAACTGATGATGGTGAAGGTAAAGGCATTGGGGGCTGCCCGCGATGAAGTGAAGCGTACCGTGGATATTTTTCGGGCGCAGATCGTCGATGTCACACCTAATCTATATACCGTGCAGATTACCGGTGATGCCGCCAAGTTGGACGCTTTTCTGCAGGCCATGGCGCCAGTAGGGATTCTTGAAGTAGCGCGTACTGGCGTTTCTGGTATTGCGCGTGGTGACAAGGTGCTATCGATTTAATTACCTGATCACTGCACGTTTAGCCAAGCTGTATTGCTCGACCCAAAAGCACCGTCTCACCGAGGCGGTGCTTTTTTATAATCAATTAGCGTTCGCTAATCGCAGACCAAAGCGCCTCAATAAGCGGGTTTTTTAAACGCCGATTTAGAACGCAAAGGCCCACGTCATAGTGGGGCAGCTCTGGTTTTACGTTTAACATGCGAACGCGGTTGGCAAGCGGGCTGTTATCCAGAACGATTTTGGGAACCACGCCTACGCCAAAGCCCAGCCCCACCATACTAACAATCGCTTCGTGCCCGGCCACCTGGGCGTAGATTCGAGGCGTGATACCCATCGCTTTAAACCAGGTGTTGGCGTACTCCCGCGATAAGCCTGCTTCAGAAAGAATCATGGGCACTTGCTGCCACTGTGCTGCCGTGGAGCTTTCAGGGAAGCTGGGTAGCCAATCACACGGTTCGTTAGGCGCGATAAATACCAGTGGTGAACGTGTTAATGACTTAAACGCCAGCGCATTAGGGGGAATGCGGGGGCGCGGCGTAATCGCCATATCATCGTCACCCTCCATTACTCTTTTCATTGCATTCGCCGGATCACCGGTATGCAGCTTTAACTCAATGCCGGGATGACGTGTTCGTACATCGCTTAATAGCTCATACAGAAAGCTGTAACTGGCAGTTACTGAGCAGTAGATGCTGATCTCACCGCTCAGCATGGTCGCTTCATTGGCCAGGCGACGCTTGGTCATTTCCCACTGTTCTAACGTTTCGCGTGCGTAGTGCTGAAAACTGAGCCCTTGGGGAGTCAGTGCGACATGGCGGTTGTCACGCTCGAACAGCCGAGTGGCCAACTCCTCCTCCAACTGCTGAATAGAGCGGCTAAGCGTCGATGGGCTTATGTGGCTCAACTCGCTGGCGCGGCCAAAATGGAGCGTGTCAGAAAGCGTGACAAAGTGCTTCAGTAAGCGAAAATCCATGCCAGTACCGTCATTTCAATATGTGAAATAGTTTGTTGCAAATACAGCGTTTTACGCAAAGATACGTGTGTCGTAAAGTTGCTTGACGCTTTACCAGCGCTGCACTAGACGGCGCGGTGGCCATCAGCGCTGACACGCTACTATAACAACGTAATGACTTAATAATGGTTTTCTGAAACCTCGCTTACGTGGTTGTCACGATATAAATGGTGACCTTTTCCTGGTTTAAGACCAACAGTCACTTCAGATGAAATTGCCAGATAAGCCCTAAACTGCATGATGCTCTGGATCACGGTCAGTTGGTTGGCAAATCCAGGGCTAGTGTTTTCAAGCAGTAGGTGCTTATTAACTTGGTGACGGGGTGCGCTTTGGCGCACCCCGTTTGTTTTATAGGGCTAGCCGCCATGCATTTTTGTCTACGTGCGGTAATTGACTGGCTGACTAAAGCTCACCGTGTAGAATGAAAGTGTTCACTATTTGTGGCTTTTTATTAAACGGATGACACCTATGATTCAGGACGCTCGCGATCAAGAGCAGGCCAGTACACCCCAGCCCGAAAACCACGACCAGACTCAAAAGGTCGATAATGAGGATTTAGCTGCCGCCTTTCTACGCGACACAGAGATCGTCGAAGATGCGGTAGAGGATGGCAAGAAAGTTCGCCGCAAGGGAATCTACTTACTGCCCAACCTGTTTACTACGTCCGCTCTGTTTTCAGGCTTCTTTGCCGTTGTCGCCGGTATTAACGGTGATTTTACATCGGCTGCAGTCGCTATTTTCATTGCTATGGTGCTGGATGGGCTGGATGGCCGCGTTGCGCGTATGACCAATACGCAAAGCGAATTTGGGGCTGAGTACGATAGTCTGGCCGATATGATTTCCTTTGGTATGGCGCCTGCGCTTGTCGCGTTCACTTGGATTTTGCAGGATATCGGGAAGACCGGCTGGGTGGTCGCGTTTCTCTATGTCGCCTGCGCGGCACTTCGCTTGGCACGCTTTAATGTACAAAACGGAAGTGTTGATAAGAAGTGGTTTATTGGCCTTCCTAGTCCATCAGCGGCAGCACTAGTGGCTGCGTGTGTTTGGACCTTCCATAGCTTTGATGCGGATGCGTTTGGCTTCAAGCTGCTGATGTTGGTCGTTGTGGCGGCCGCCGGCATTCTGATGGTCAGCAATATCCGCTATTACAGCTTTAAAGATCTCGACTTTAGAAAGCCCGTACCCTTTGTAGTGTTGCTGGCCGTTGTATTAGGGTTTGTCATGATTTCGGTCGAACCGTCTGTAATGCTGCTCTTGCTGTTTGGTGCCTATGTGCTCTCAGGCCCGGCGTATGCGCTTATGCGCAAGGCAAAACCCAAAAGCTGAGCTTTTTAACTGAGCTTTTTGAAACTATCTTCAAAAAGGCCTTGCCAAACCGGCA